>JAHFKM010000049.1 GCA_023245385.1 archaeon | reverse complement strand
GAACAGCGATTGGTGATGTTATTGCGACGGGAAAAACAGCGCAGGCACAGGAAGGGAATACGCTTCCTCTTTCTAATATTCCTGAAGGGACAACGATTTTTAATATTGAACAAACACCAGGGGATGGGGGGAAATTTGTTAAAGCGTCAGGAACTTTTGCTAAAGTTCTCGCGAGAATGGGGAATAATATTATGATTCAACTTCCTTCCAAAAAAAATAAACTTTTCAATGCTTCTTGTAGGGCTACAATCGGAATAATCGCAGGTGGAGGAAGACTTGAAAAACCAATGATGAAAGCGGGGAGAAACTGGCACGCAAAACGTGCACGGGGAAAACTCTACCCTGTGACCTCTGCTGTGGCGATGAATGCAAATGAACATCCATTTGGTTGTGGAAGAGGAAGGCATATGGGAAAACCATCTATCGCGCCAAGAAACGCTCCACCTGGGAGAAAGGTCGGACAAGTCAGAGCGCGAAGAACAGGGAAGATAAGATAAAATGATAAGGAAAGGAGATCTTTACAAAGGAAAAACAACAGATGAGCTGGTTAAACTTAGTTTGCAGGAGTTTGTTAAACTTCTTCCTTCAAGACAACGAAGAAGCCTTAAGAAAGGATTTACTGAAGAACAAAAAAAACTTCTTCATATGCTTCAACAGTCTAGAGAGGGAAAATACAAAAAACCAGTTAAAACTCATTGCAGAGATATGATTGTTCTCCCAGAAATGGTGAGTCAGTCTGTGCAGGTATATAATGGTAAAGAATTCATTCCTCTTATAATTACTTATGAGATGATTGGGAGATATTTTGGAGAGTTCGCACTCACAAGAAAGAAAGTAGAACATTCAGCGCCAGGAATTGGAGCAACAAAATCAAGTGGATCACTTTCAGTGAAATAAACATGACAAACACAGCACACGAAGCAAGCGTACGGGGAACAGGTCTTCCTATTTCTCCTAAAATGTCAATGATTATCTGTGAAGAAATTAGAGGGAAAAATCTTCAATCTGCAAAAAAAATACTTCAGAATGTTCTTACTATGAAAAAACCAATTGCGTTGAGAAGATTTCATAAAGATCTTGGACACAAACCTGGAATGGGGCCGGCAAGATATCCTGTTAATGCGTCTAAACAGATTTTGCAACTTCTTGAAAGTTTGGAGTCTAATGCGGAAAATAAAGGGCTGAATAAAGACAAGCTTATGATTTGTGTAGCGATCGCGAACTATGCGGAGCGAAGATGGCATAGTGGAAGACAGCGGAGAACGAGAATAAAAAATGCGCACATTGAAATTAAAGTAATTGAGGAAAAACAAGAAGAAAAAAAGGAAAAGAGTAAACAATGATCGAAAAACAAATTGTCGCGCAAAAGCTCAAGGAAAAGCAGATTGAGGATTATATTTTTTCTTCTCTTGGAAGAATGAGTTGTAGTCATATCAAAATGCAGCGTACACCTCTTGGAGAAAAGATTACTGTGTATACCTCAAAACCTGGACTTATTGTAGGAAAAAAAGGAGCTAATATAAAAAATCTTACTACTACTCTTAAAACTAAATTTAATCTTGAAAATCCGCAGATTGAAGTAGAAGAAATACTTAATCCTGCGTTAGACGCGGCGTCAGTAGCTAAAAATATTATGAGTGGACTGCAGCGTTTCGGACCAAAACGTTTCAAAGCGATGGCGTACAAAGCTCTTGAAGAGAGTATGAGGGCTGGAGCAGTAGGAATAGAAATTGTTATTGGGGGAAGAGGAGTTCCAGGGGAGCGGGCAAAATCGTGGAGATTTTCTACTGGGTATCTTAAGAAATCTGGAGATATAGGTTATAATTTTATGGATCTCGCGACAGAAGGATGTAATCTTCAATCAGGAACTGTTGGTATCAAAGTAAAAATACTTCACCCGGACGTCAAACTTCCGGATGATATTACTTTTAAAGAGTTAGCTAAAAAAGAAGTTGAAAAACAAGAAGAGAAAAAAGAACATCATGAAACAAATGAAGGAACTCAGAGCAAATAGTAAGGAAGAAAGAGCTAAAAAACTTTCAGAACTTCAAACCGAGTTGATGCAGGCTCGTGGTCAGGTAGCTACAGGAAGTTCACCGAAAAATCCGGGAAGAGTACGATCGATTAAAAGGACAATCGCGAGAATCTATACTCTTGCGCGGCAGAAGGGGGAAGAGAAAAAAGCATGAGCGAAGTTTGTCCAACATGTGGTTTGCCTAAAGAACTCTGTGTTTGTGAAACCATCGCAAAAGCAGAACAGCAGGTCACAGTGAGAGTCGTAAAAAGAAGATTCGGAAAACTTACAACAACTGTGGAAGGGCTTGATGAAAAAACTATTGATCTCAAAGAGCTTGCGAAGAGGCTCAAAAATAAATTCGCTTGTGGAGGGACGGCAAAAAATGGAATTATCGAACTTCAGGGAAATCATGCGGATAAAATGAAAGAAGAACTCGCGAAGCTCGGATTTAGTGCTGATCAAATCCTGGTAAAAACGCTTTAAAATGGTCAAAAACAAAGAGGCGACTCAGGGGGAATTTGTGGGAAAAATAATTAAAGTCATCCACTCTCCCAACAAACACCTTATTGGTGTCGAAGGAACAGTCATTGATGAAACGCGAAACACATTCGAACTTGACAATGGAAAAAAAATCATAAAAAAGAATAGTGTACTTATTATGAACAACGGAAAGCAGACAATCACTTTGGAAGGAAAACAGCTTGTAGGAAAACCAGAAGATAGGTTGAAGAAGGTAAAACATGAATTATAAGAATATTGGAATAGAAGTTAAAATACCTGGTAAGGCATGCGAAGATAAACATTGTTGCTTTCACGGGCATATTACACTCAGAGGAAGGCAGTTTATTGGACAGATAACTAAACTCAACGCGCAACGTACTGCTGTTGTAGAGTGGCAACGTCTTTTTTACTTGCCGAAATATCAAAGATATGAAAAAAGAAGAAGTAAGCTCCAGGTGCATCACCCTGACTGTATCTCTCTTGCGTTAGGGGATAAAGTTAAATTCATCGAATGCAGGCCGATTAGTAAAACAAAAAACTTTGTTATTATAGAGAAAATCTAATATGAAAGCAGTAAAAGCAAATATCACTAAAGCACTCCAAAAAGGAAGTTATGTTCCTACTTGTGATAACTCTGGAGCAAAACTTCTTCGGGTTATCTCTTTCAGAGGAGGTAAAGGAGTAAAGCATCGTAATATGACTGGGGGTGTCGGAGATTTTATTACTGCGTCAGTAGCAGTCGGGTCACCTGATATGAGAAAAAAGGTTGTGTATGCAGTTATTGTTAGGCAGAAAAAAGAATATCGTAGACATGATGGGATGCGTATCAAATTTGAGGACAACGCCGCTGTTGTTGTTAAGGATGATAAGGGAAATCCAAAAGGGACTTTGATTAAAGGACCTATCGCCAAAGAAGTAGTTGGAAGATGGCCTGCGGTCTCAAAACTCGCAAAAGGAATAGCATGAACAAAAGGAGATTATTGACCAATTTTAGAATTGAAGAAGATAAGGGAACAGAACGATGAAAACTTGGAGTAAACATTGGAAGGCAAGCAGGAAGGCGAGAAAACAGGTAAAATACGCAGCGAATGCGCCTCTTCATATTCTTAGAAAAATGCTTTCAACGACACTTTCCACTGAGCTTCACAAAAAATATGCGAAACGAAATGTTCCTTTGCGTAAAGGAGATACTGTTAAGGTTCTTCGTGGGCAATTCAAAAAGCATACGGGAAAGGTAGAAAGAGTATTTACTAAAGAACAGCGTATTATTGTTGAAGGGGTGTATTTGACAAAAAAAGATGGTAATCGTGTTCCTTACAGGCTTCATCCTTCAAAACTTATGATCACAGAACTGAACACTGAAGATAAAAAGAGAACAAAACTTCTCGAGAGGAAATAAATCATGACACAAAATCACCTTGCACGCTATGCAGCACCAAAAACATGGTTGCTTAATAGAAAAGAACGGCATTGGACAGCGCGACCAAGTCCAGGACCGCATGCGCTCAGAGAATCAATTACTATTAATCATATTCTTAAAGAGCTTCTTCATCAGGCGAAAACTACAAAAGAAGTTACTTATATTCTTAATCAGGGTTGGATTCGTGTTGATAAAAAAGTGAGAAAAAACTATAAGTTTCCTGTGAGTTTTATGGATGTTTTTGAAATTACTAAAACTGGGGAAAATTACAGGCTTCTTTATGATTCTCATGGAAGGCTTACTCTTTTTCCTATTTCAGAAAAGGAAAGTGTTCTTAAACTTCTTAAGGTTATAGGAAAAACAAAAATAAAAAAAGGAAAACTTCAGCTTAACTTTAATGATGGGAAAAATATTCTTATTGATAATGGAGAAATAAATGTTGGGGATAGTGTCCTTTACGATCTTCACGAGCATAAAATTATTAAAACAATTCCGCTAACTCAGGGAGCGCTTGTGTATATTACTGCGGGAAAACATACTGGGGAATTAGCGAGTATTAGAGATATTATTAGAACAAAGGGTTTGGAAAAAGCAAAGCTTGCTCTTACTTCTAGAGAAAATACATTTATTACTCTTATGTCTTACGCTATTGCGGTAGGGCGGGATAAAGCGCTTATAGAGCTTGAGGCAAGACAGTCATGAATAGTATGAAACAAATTAAGGTAGAGAAGGTCACGCTTAATATGGGTACGGGGGGAACTGCGGAAAAAATAGAAAAAGGAGTTAAACTTTTAACAGCGATTACAGGAGAAAAACCGGTAAAAACAATAAGCATGAAAAGAATTCCTACATGGGGGGTGAGGCCTAAGCTTGCTATCGCGGTTAAAGTCACACTCAGGGGAAAAAAGGCAGAGGAGCTTCTTAAGAGGCTTCTTCAGGCTGTAGATAATACTCTTCCTGAAAGAAAGTTTGATACGTTTGGAAATTTCTCCTTTGGTATAGATGAATATATCAAAATACCTGGGGTAACTTATGATGTTAGTATAGGAGTAATTGGTTTAGAAGCAGCAGTGACCTTACAGCGTGGGGGATTCAGAATCAAGCGCAGGAGTAGAAGAGCGGCAAAAATTCCTTACAGGCATCAAATCAAAAAAGAAGAAGCTCTTTCTTTTATTAGATCGAATTTTAATATTACTATTGGAGACAGAGCATGACTACAAAAGATTACAAAAAAGAATTCAAACAACTTGAAGCGAAACCTGTTAAACTTAATAAGTATATCAAACACAACACTCCAAAAAAAAGAACAACAGGTATAGGTCAAAGAAAGTGCAGAAGTTGTGGAAGATATGGTGCGCATGTACGAAGTTATGGTATTCACCTCTGTAGGCAATGCTTTAGAGAACAATCAAAAGAGATAGGATTCAAACAATATAGTTAGGAGAACAATGAGCTTAAACGACCCACTCGCAAACATCTTGTCAAATATTTTGAATAGTGAAATAAAAGGAAAACCGTTTTGTCTAGTTACACCTTCTTCAAAAATTGTGAAAGTTGTACTTCAGGTCATGAAAGAGAAGAGGTATGTGGGGGATTGTGAACTTTTCTCTCTTGAGCGGGGGGGAACACTTAAGATTAATCTTTTGGGAAATATCAATAAATGTGGTGCGATCAAACCAAGATTTTCAATTACAAAAAAGAATTACGAACTCTTTGAAAAAAGATATTTACCTGCAAAGGGGTTTGGAATACTTATTGTAAGTACTTCTAAAGGAATAATGTCTCATAAAGAAGCGCTCGGTAAAAATCTCGGAGGGAAGCTTCTCGCTTATTGTTACTAAGATGACTGGTTTTGATACGGATATAGATCTTCCTCAGGGAGTGGAAGCGACACTTCAGGGAGTGCTTTTACTTTTGAAGGGGCCGAAAGGAAGTTCTAAAAAAAGATTATACCATCCTACTATAGCGATTCAATTGCAAGGTAAAAAAATCCTTATCACGAGCAAAGCGAAAAAACCAAATAAAAATCATAAAATGCTTATCAACAGTTTTAGAGCGCACATTAAAAATATGATCCTAGGTGTGCAAAAACCTTATCGCGCGACACTTAAAGTCTGTTCAGGACACTTCCCTATCACAGTCATGGTAGAGGGGAATATGGTTGTTATAAAAAACTTTCTCGGAGAAAAGTCTTCAAGAAAAACAGGAATCATGGAAGGTGTTAAGGTGACTGTTCAGGGAGATCAGATTATTGTTGAAGGTGTAGATTTAGAGAATGTTGCGCAAACAGCAGCGCGAATCGAACAATCTACGCGTATTACTAACAGGGATAGAAGAATTTTTCAGGATGGATGTTATATTACTCTGAAAGCGGGAGAAGAAAAATGACTGATTTGTTAGCGACGCGCAATAAAAGCAAAGCAAGAAAGCCGCGTTTTGAGCGGGGACAATCAGGGATTATGCCACAGTTTCAGGGGACGTGGAGAAGGCCGAGAGGTATGCATAACAAAATGCGTTTAGGTCTCAGAGGAAAACGTGTCGGACCAGCAGTAGGGTATAGAAGTCCGACAGA
>JAHFKM010000003.1:1116-27812 GCA_023245385.1 archaeon | reverse complement strand
AAGCTTTTAAAGATTTTGTCTTAACAAATTCAAAATAAAATTTGAATTATTTTTTAAAAGATACCCTACACTTTTTGGAAATAAAAAAAAATTAGCAAGAACAATAGTTTATTTTTAAAAAGAGTACAAAATTAAAATAATTATGTCACCACTATAAAATGGGTAAACTTAGAAACCTTTAAATAATAGTAAGAGCTAACCCAATTACCCATCGGAGGTTTTCACTAATGATAAAAAAATACGCACTCTTTAGTATCTTACTTTTATTTGTTTCTCTCTTCTCCAATTTAGGCGAAGCTGTAAACCCAACAGTTTCTGTCGTTATCACACCTCAAAATCCTACTGCTGGCGACGATTTAACCTGCACAGTCCTCATCAACAACCAAGCTTCACCACTTATCTACCAATATACTTGGGAAATAGGATTAAGAAGCGTAACAGGAAAAACAATACATACCACCCCTAATGACGCAAATCAACAAGCAATATGCACTGCTGAAAACGTACTCTTTGGTGGAGGAACAACTATTGTAGGATCCAGCACCCCAGTTCTTCTCACAAAAAACCCTACAAGCCCTCCAACAGGAACAGTACAAATCATTATCACACCTCAAAATCCTACTGCTGGCGACGATTTAACCTGCACAGTCCTCATCAACAACCAAGCTTCCCCACTTGTCTACCAATATACTTGGCATGTCGACCAAGATCTCAGACGTGGAGATTCAATAAATCAAAGACTTTTACATACTAGCCCAAGAGATGAAAACAAACTCGCAAAGTGCTTGGTAGAAGAACCAGTAATTGGAAGTGGCACAATAACCATTGGATCTGCTTCAGTCTTACTCTTACCAGCAACCCAAACAAATAACGCGCCAATCGTTCAAATTATTAGCCCACCAAACAATTATGACGCACAATTAGGAAATGATATTCCTCTTCAAGTCCAAGCAAATGATCCTGACACTACAGACAGCATCAGCGAATGGGAATTTAATTTTGGTGACAGCACCTTACAAGATACTATAAGAAACGTTCCAGGCACAAGTACCAACGCTAGAGAAGAACGTACAGAACACATTACTTATACTACTGTCGGACAAAAAATAATTACTGTACGAGCAAAAGATAATCATGGTTTATGGAGTGATCCTACTTCAATTACCCTCACTGTGCGCAATCCAAATGTCTTTATTATAAACACACTCAAAGTCTATGAAGACTCTTTCTTTAGAATAGAACAAACAAATTTCTTTAGAGGAAAAGATTTATACGCTCGCTTCAGAGTAACAGACCAAGCTGGAAACCCTGTAGATGAATTACAAATTGACGCACAACTTCAAGACCCTACAACAGGAGTAGTAAGACAACCCTTAGCTCCCTACGATGGATTCCTCGGAAAACGAGATGGATCCTTTAGTCTTGAAAGAATCAGGAACGGACAAAAAGACCCTCTCTGCTTACCTTTTGTCGGATGCATAGGCAGCCCAGACGGAATATACTATTACGAAATTCCCGAATTAAGCAAAACTGATGATATTTTAGGATCAAATACTGTTCTTGCCATCGCTATCAGAGGATTGGATGAAGGCAGAGCACAAACTTCAGTAACAGTTTTAAACAATCCTCCTCAAATAGGATGCAGTGGTTTAAGATGCCTCGGTTCATCCTCTCGACCAATCCCAGACCAACATCTCACCGTTGGAGGATCACCAGTAACTCTTTCTCTCGACGATCATGTTTTTGATGTTGAAGATCTTCCTTCACAAATGAGCTGGGGTATACCCAACCCTCTCTCTATCGTGAATGTCCACGTTGATCCTGCAACACGCACAGTTACACTCACTCCTTTACAAGAAGGACAAGTTACACTTACTTTTACTGTTACTGACACAGATCATGGTGTTGATCATAAAAATGTCAATGTCTTTGTCGGAAGAACCACTGGATTACAAGCTCCTAACGCTCTCATTTCAGTTACATCCACAACAGCTTGCGTGAATACTCTTGTTGACCTTTCAGGAGCAAGAAGTTCAGATGTTGATGGTCAAATTGTCGCATATACCTGGGACTTTGGAGATAGTACAACTGGTTCTGGTGTTTCAGGAGCACATACTTATATTACTCCAGGAATTTATACTGTTCATCTCACTGCCACAGACAATGATGGATTGAGAAGCCAAACAGCAAGCATAGTTCTTACTCTTAATAACTGCCAAGGACGCGCTCCAGTAGCAGACTTTATTATTGACAGACCAACACTCCTTCCCCATGAACTAGAAACATTTACAAGCACAAGTTATGATCTTGATGGTCAAATTGTCAATTACGCATGGAACTTTGGAGATGGTGCGACCCTTTCAGGCGCTTCAACTGTTACCCATACTTATGCTGTCGCAGGAAGCTATACTGTAACACTTACCGTCACAGATAATGATGGTTTAACTTCTTCTACAAATAAAATCGTAACGGTACGCTCTGAAACTATTCCTCCTTCCCAACAAGATCATAAGAGGAGAAGGTTTGCATTCCAGAATGTTCCTTTACATGATTTTGCTATTAGAAGTATTCAAGCATTTCCTTTCAAAACAGATTATAGCGTAGGAGATAGAATAAACCTTTTTGTGACCTTAGAAAATCAAGGACAAGTAGATGAAGATCTTGAATTACATGCTGTGATTGCAGGAATGAATGTCCCAGATTTAGAAGGAACTGAAACTATAGCAACACAAGATACAAAATTGAATAATAATCTTGGTTTTGTTATCCCACAAGGAAGCAAATCTGGAACCTATGTCGTTCGTCTTGAAGTTAAAACAAATGGAGGGACTGACCACAAATATAGTTACTTTGTTTTTACTTTAAAATAGTAAAATAAAGTACCCACCAAAAGATTTATAAATAAGTACTAACTACATAATGACAACAAATAAATGTTTCAATGGAGGAATTACGAACATGAAAAGTTTTAAATTTGCAAGTACAGTAATGCTATTACTACTTATAGCACTATCCACATTCAGCGGATTAGTCTCTGCTCAAAATTATTACGGAGGAAGATCCTTATTTGGTTCACAAACCCTACCTATTTTAAGACAAACTTCTTCACCAACATCTCAAGCACTAACAAGCACAACCCCCTCTTTTCAACTTGATCGAGTTGAAATTGATGGAGAAGATGTAACCGCAAGAACAAACCAAGGTTTTGCTATCGAAGTTGAAAGAGGACAAACATTACCTATAGATATATTCTTACTCGGCCATGCAAATTCCTACGACGTTACTCTAAGAGCTTACATCGGCGGATATGAATATGGAACCCTTGAAGACGAAACCCCTATCTTCGAAGTTGAAAACGGTCTTTCTTACCATAAAAAATTAAATCTCGTAATACCTCAAGATATCAGAGCTTCAGATGAATACAATCTCTACATTGAAGCTTTTGATGAAACAAACAGTGTAAGATACAGTTACAAACTTAAAATACAAGAAAAAAGACATGACGTAAACACCTACGATGTCATCTTAAACCCCCCTTCAAACGTACGAGCAGGACAACCCTTATTCGCTTCAGTACGTGTTGAAAATCTCGGAGACAATATTGAAGAGAGCATAAAAGTAACAATAAGCATTCCTGAACTCGGCGTAAGCACAAGTGAATATGTTGACCAACTTATCACAGAAAACGATCTTAATCAGAACAGAATTGTCTACGCACGAAAAGACTCCGCATCAACAAACGACCTTATGCTCTTAATCCCAGAAAATGCAAAAGAAGGAGACTATCAAGTAAAGACAACTGTTGAATACAACAGAGGTCACAGCAAACAAGAAAGCGTTCAAACTATCCACATTAAAGGAAAAGCATCTACTCCAAGCATCATGGATAAAGATGTTGTTAACTTCGAAAGCACAACACAAAGCACTGAACTTGGTAAAGGCGCAGTCTATAAACTTAGCATTGCAAATCTTGGAACACAAGCAAAAACCTACACTATTGAATTAAATGGTGTCAGTTCTTGGGGAACCTCTAGAGTTGACCCTCAAAGTCAAACAGTTTTAGCAGAAAAAACTGCTGACTTCACCCTCTATATAAACCCAAATGAAGGAACACAAACAGGAACAAAAACATTCACCGCAGTCATTAAAGATGATGAAGGAAATTCTGTAAGCGAAAAAGCACTCAACTTAACCATAAACTCAGCTACAGAAGATAGCAAAGACACACTTAAGAAAGTACTTGAAGTCGCTTTTGTTGTCTTACTTATCATCTTAGTGATCGTAGGACTTGTTGTCCTCGTCAAAAGATTAGGCGGAGACGAACCTGAAGAAACAGTAGAAGGAAAAACCTACTACTAAATTCTTTTTTTTCTTTATATAATAATTATTATACTTCACGGCTGTGGGACAGAATTCCGGCTTAGCCTAGCCAGAATAGGTTGTGCCATATAAGTATGCAGAAATCTGTTGTGTCTATTCAGTCTGGTCTTCTTTGGGAGATTGTCCACCAGAAACGGTTTTTGTCTTCTGAGAAACCGCTTTCAGATTGATTTCTTTTGAAGTATTCATCGAGATAGTTTTGGTTGTCATTTACAAAATTGAAGAAGCAATTGCTTCTATTCACATTGTTCGCGTTGACGAACGAGGAAGAAAGCCGGAGCTTTCTTTAAAACAAAAAACAATACTTTTACTTTTGAAACATCTTTTCGGCAAAAGTAACCGAGAAATGTCTTGCATACTTATTCTTTTCACACTCCTTTCAAATGTAGAAGTAAGCTACAAAACTATAGAACGACTTTATTCCGATGAAGAAATCTTAATGATCCTTCATAACATGCAAGTACTATTATTAAAGAAGAAAGGAGTGGAAAATTCTGATTGTTCCGGAGAAGGAACAGGTTTTGGATTAACAATAAAAAAACATTACGCAACTGAAGCACAAAAACTCAAAGAGCTGATGAAAGACGCTGAAAAGGCACAAAAGAAAACGAAGAACAGAAAGAAAATGTTCGTTTACTCCTTCAAACTTATAGATCTCAAATCTCGAATGTACATCGCGTATGGAACAAGATGAAAAGCGTCTTTCTCGCTTTTCAGGCTTGGGCATGGAAAAGAATGCTCTACAAATAGAGGATCAAGTGTGTGAATCGCTTCGCGCATTCTCTCTGCAAGTCTTTGCTCGTATGTTCTCCAATCACGTTCTTTTTCAGGATGTCTCTCTTTATATTTTAGAACGAGTTCATCAAGCACTTTCGCAGTTGTTCTTACCTCTTTAGTTCGGATCTTCATTTCAATCTCTATTCTGGGAGAAGACCGAAAACTATATAAACTTTAGTATTTACATGTAAATACTATGGCTAGAAAAGTTGAAGCAGTAAAAGGCGGAAAGATCATCATCAAAGATGATGTCGAAGAAATCTACGAAAAGAAAATAACACCCTACGGCAACGGAGCAAAAATAGACGCACAGAAAAAATACATCGGACAACGAGCATTCATAATTATACTCAAACGTTAACCAATTTAACTAATTTTGTCCCACAGTCATACTTCACTTAAAAACAAATATTGAAAAATTCTTATTCTTCCATATAAATCTTTAAAAATGGAAGCGAACTCTCTGAAGAGTGATGAAACTACTTATTCACTGGATACTCACCTTCTTCCTTCTTGCTTCCACTGTACAAGCATTTACCTTTACCCAAGAAAAATCTTCCCCAGAAGGAGTATGCCCAAGAGATACAACACTCTTTATCAGCCACATAAAAAACGATGCAAAAGACCCAGTAGAAATAACTTTTACCAACCACGGAACCGCAAGCTCATGGGCAACAACCGTTCCCACAGGCCTCCTCTTAGCACCAGAAGAACAAAAATCCATCTACACATATACCACACCAACACTCAACACTTTACCAGGAAACTATAACCTTGATCTCCTCGCCTCTAGTTCCAACGAAGTAAAAACACTCCCCCTTACCCTCTCTGTCAAAGACTGTTTTAACGCCGCACTTACCACTGAAGAAAATAAAAAAGCAGTTTGCCCTGCAGAAATCACAAAATTCGAATTCAAACTCCAAAACACAGGCGCCTATCGCGAAGACTATATCCTCAGAGTTCAAGGTTCATTAAAAGACAAAGTCAGCCTAAGCGAAGACATTCTCAGCCTCGCATCAGGAGAAAACAAAAAACTATTCGCCTACCTCACCAGTCCAAAAGAATCAGGAGAATACGGCTTTACCCTCATCGCACAAGGAAGTTCAGGAAGAAGCATTCAATCCATTAACCAAGCAGTAGAAGTACGACCCTGTTATGCTTTTAAAATAGACATCAATAAAAACACCCTTACCTTTTGCGAACGCACTGTAAACCAACTGTTACTTGAAGTAGAAAATGATGGCACAACTACCAACACCTACAATCTCCATATCGATGGTCCCTCATGGGCTTCTCTTGAAACAGACCAACTCACTCTCCTTCCAGATACAAGAAAAACTGTAAAAATTATCTTCACTCCTAACTTCGGTATTGAAGGAGATTTTATCTCAAAAATTTCTGTAACACCCCAACAAGGAGAAACAAAAGCACTAACAGAAGTACATACTCACATCACCAAATGCCACGCAGTACATCTCGACCTTTTAGAAAACAATGTTCGCGTATGTACTAATGGAAAAGAAAAAACATACCATAGCCTTGTAACCAATAAAGGCACCCTCGAAAAGCAATATACTTTTACTCTCCAAAGTCCTTCATGGATCACTGCTGATCTTTCCCAACTCTTCACCTTACAAGCAGGAGAACAGAGAAACATTTCCCTTCTTATTCACCCCAATGAAAATGTAAAACCAGGATCTTATGATATCCACTTAAAAGTAAACGCCACTGACGAAAGCGCTGTCACTGTCTCAGACTCCGCAGTATTTACTGTTGAAACAGTCGACACTGCAACCTGTTACAAACCCCACCTAACCATCCCCTATCCAAACCTAGTTATCTACACTGACTCAAGTATTGTATTCCCCGTTACAGTACAAAACACTGGTTTTGAAAAAGCACAATACGAACTTCTTCTCGGAGGTTCAGCCGCAAGTTTCTCAAAACTCACTCCAGCAGCACTCACTCTAGAACCTGGACGCGCTGAAACAGCCTACATCTACATTGCCCCAGGTTCACAAACACGCTTAAACACTTATTCACTCACTACCACAATAAAACTCAAAGACAACACAGTTCTTGACACACAAGAAATTTCTCTCAGATTAACAAACATCAAAGAAGAAGCAACACCCCTTGAGAAAATAAGCACCAACTCTCCTCAAGAAACAATCTCCCTCTGGAATAAAATAAAATTATGGTTCAATCACGCTTTCACCCCAGCTCAAGAAACCCAAATAAATAATAACTCAGAACTAAACACCACTCAAAAATTCAGTGGACATGTTCAAAAAAACGAAACTCTTCAAAACAGCTCTGAAAAGAAAGAATCAGTTGAAACACTTACCACCTCAACCACTCCATTTTCTTTAAGCACTTTTATCACTAACTACCGCTACCGGATTCTTAGCCTTATCATTCTCATTTTAGTTCTTATTATCCTTCTAAGAATCGACGCACATAAAATTTTTTCAGATGAGGATGACGATGAAGAATAAAACAATCTTTATTAATAGTTTCACCCCCTCAAGATAATGGTTTTTTCCTACAATGCCAGCTCTCTAAAAAAATATTTAGACCCCGATAATTGCAGAACCTTTGAATTAAAAGCAGATATTCATTCTCTTCTCCCAGGTTATAAAAAAGCATTACCAAAATTAATCAAAGCAGCAGCTCTCGCAGACACTCTCTTTTTAATACAAGACAATCCCCAAAGCCTCCCTGTTAAAAAACAATTAGAAGAAGATGTTACCAAAGGAATCAAAAATGCTGACCTCGCTCTTGAAGTATTTAAGATGTTTAACGGCCCAGAAGGAATTAACTATGAGAACGAGACAGTTCCTCTGTTTGAAGGAGTTCTCCCACGACCAAAAGGAGGAACATTATACCCTGAAGGACTTACTGCTGAAGAAATAGAAACTTACCTTCAAAAACACCCTGAAAAATCTCTCGCATTTAAAAAAATAAACACCCTCATTGAAAGAAAAAATCAAGACTTCCTCGCTATCCCCTACGAAAAAAAATACTCTCCTCTTTTAAAAAAAATCGCTTCCCTCCTCGAAAGCGCAGCCCAGGATGTTCCAGACAAAAAATTTTCTAAATACCTCCAAACAAGGGCAAAAGCTTTACTTACCGGAGACTTTTTTGAAAGTGACGCCTCCTGGATACACTCCACTACAAGCCCCATAGATTTTATTATAGGACCATTAGAATCTTATGGAGACAGAATATTAGGGAAAAAATCCTTTTACGCAGGACTCTTATGCATAAAAAATACTCAAGAATCTGAAAGAGTTGCAGAATATATCATTCATCTACAAGAACTTGAAGAGACCCTACCCCAAGAAAAAACAAGAACAAAACAAATGAAAACAATCTCCCTCCCAGTTGCAGTTGTTGACATCCTTTACATCTCAGGAGATTATCAAGCAAAAAGACCAGGCATTACCGTAGGCCAAACACTCCCTAATGATAAAGAAGTTTTAGAAAAAATCGGGAGAAAAATCTTAATTTACAAAAATATCCTCGAAGGATTTACACCTAATCAAGAACTTTTAAAAAAATTAATCAACCCTTCAATGCACCCTTTTCTCACCCCAAGAGCTAAAGTAAATTTCGTAGTAAGTCACGAAGTAAGCCACTCCCTCGGCCCAAAACAAACAATCAGAAAAGATTCTTCTGGAAAACTTATCGCTGTTGATACTGCATTAGAAAATTGGGACGCAATTATTGAAGAATTAAAATCAGACACAGTAGGAATGTATAACCTGCCCCTTCTTGTTGAGAAAGAAGTTTACACACAAGAAGAGATGCATGAAACATTCGTAGACGGCGCCTTAATGAGAAGCCTCCCTCTTAACAGACCAGATATTCATAAAGATGCACACAGAGTTGGCGATTTAATAAAATTTAACTGGTACTTCACCCATAAAGTTTTACTCTTAAAAGAAGGAAAATTTACCTTAGACCTTAAAAAATTCTACGAAGTAAACAAAAACCTTGTTTCTGAAATTATTAAAATACAAGCTGAAGGCAATAAAAACAAGGCTGAGGATTTTATTCGAACATGGTCTTTCTGGCCGGAAGAAGCAGCTTACGCAGCTAAAGTTATGAAAGAATGCAAAGTTAAACTCTATAAAACTGTTAAACAAACACTTGCTGAAGAAATTCTAAAAAATTCACATTACTCTTCAGACACTACACCTTCAAACTCACAACTTTAGAAACGCCATCCTGCATTGAAACACCATAAATCTGATCAGCTTCACCAATAATAGCATCATTATGTGAAATCACAATATACTGCGCATTTTTTGAATACTGCTGCACAAGCTTTGAAAGCGTCTCAGAATTTCTCTTATCCAAAGCAGCATCAACCTCATCCATCAAATAAAAAGGAGAAGGAGCATACTCCTGAATCGCAAAAATAAAAGACAAAGCAGCCAAAGTTTTTTCACCACCAGAAAGACTCTTCACATCCAAAGATTTTGTTCCTGTCAAACGAATCTGAATATCAATCCCCCCCTCAAAAGGATTTTCAGGATTTTCCAAGTCAACATGCGCTTCTCCTTTTGTTGTTAACCTGGAAAAAATAGTCTTGAAATTTTTCACAATTATATTATACGCCTTCATAAAAATATCCTTCTTCTTTTCCTCTATCTCATACATCATCTTAAGAACATCTTCCTTCTCAGTCTTCAAAGTATTTGTTTTTTCCACAAGTTTCCCATGTTCAATCTCAATTTGCTCATACACATCAAGAGCTCTCAAATTCACATTTCCAATCGCATTAAGCTCCTTCTCAGTATCATGAATCTTCAACTTAAGCTGCTCCAAATTAGCCCCCCTTTTAATCTTCGCATCTGCATACTGCTCAAACTCTTTTTGCAAACCCTCATACTCAGCAATAACTTTCGCTCTCTCAACTATAATAAAATTCAGACGCTGCTCAAACCCCTTTATCTTTTCTTCCTCTCTCGCAATAGACGCTTGTTTCAGCTGTATTTTTTCCCCAATCTTATTTCTTCCACTTACTAAATCCTTAAGATTTGTATGAAACTTAGACTCTTCCTGCTCCTTTATTTTAAGCTCCTGACTTCTTTTTTTAATCATTTCCTGCAAGCTTAAAAGTTCCTGCTCAAACTTCTCCTGCTCAGTCTCATGCTGCTTAATAATCTTCATTGTTTTTTCAGACTCAGGAAGAAACAAACTTTCTATCTGAAGATCAATATTTTTTATCGCAGCATTCGCTTCAGTTACTCTCTCTTTAAAACTTAAACGCTGCTCCTCTAAAATATCCAAATTTTTACTCAACTCAGGATTTGCAAGTTTCTCTCTTATTCTTGTTTTTTTCTCCTTCACTAACACTGATTCTTTCACCATTCGCTTTTCTTCATTCTCAATAAACAACAAATCCTTTTCTAACCCCTTTACAGCTTCTCCAAAACCCTTTTTTTCTTCCATCAAACTATTAACATCAATCCCCTCAACACTCAATGTTTTCTCAAGACGAATAATATCCCCCTCAAACGCAGCCTTTCTTTCCCTTAACTGAGTGATCAAAATCTCATTCTCTGTTCTTTTTTCCTGAACATGATCAATAAAATTTTGTGCCTTTTGCACCTCTTCTTCCTGCCTTTGCATATTCTCCTCAAGATTTGTTTCATTAAAACTAAAACTTCGTTTCGCCGCCCTAAATCCACCAATCATCGCACCAGAAGGCTCTACTACATCTCCCTCAAGCGTTACCATTCTCGCCCGACCCACCCCAATTCTTCTCGCAGCTTCCAAACTCTCAAGAATCAACGTAGACCCAAACACATACGAAAACGCACTCTTATACTCAACATCATACCTTATAAGATCTGCCGCAAAACCAATCACCGCTTTATCCTGCGCAAGCTTTTTTACTTCATCCTCTCTTATTCTTATTTTTATCTTATTCAACGGTAAAAAAGTCGCAATACCCAACTTATTTTCTTTCAAATACTGAATACACCTCTGCGCAGTCCCATCATTATCCACAACAATACTCTGCGCCCTCTGACCTGCCGCAACTTCAAGAGCAAGAACATAGGAAGAATCTACTTTTCCAAGCTGAGCTATTGTCCCATAAATCCCCTTCATACTTGTTCTCATCTCTAAAATTCTTTTAACAGACAGATCTGCTGTCGATCGCTCCAAAAAACTAATCTGTCTCGCACGAAGCTTCGCAAGCTCTTCAGAAACATTCTGAATATCCTGCCTCGATCTCGCAAGCTGAGCAGCATAAGAACTATCCTCATTTAACGCTTTATTAAGCTCAATAACAAGCGTCTTAAACGAATTCTTCTTTTCTTTAAGATCCTCAAACTCCTTAGACTTATTCACCCCTTTTATTCCAGAAATCTTTTCCTCTAACAACTGCAATTTAAGATCCAACTGCGCTTTCGTTTTAATAAGCTCTTCCTTCTTCTCCCGCAAGCCCTGAATATTCTCACTATTCTCCTCCAAATCCTTTTCTAAACTTTCTAATTCAAGACTCAAATTAGACTCTACCCCATGCTTCTCCTTAAAGCTGCTTATCTTCGACTGAAGACTAAGCTCCTCACCACTCAGACTTTTTACTTTTATTTCCAGTTCCTTTTTTGTTCCCCTCAACTGCTTTATTTTTTCTTCCAACTCACTGATATTACCCCCAAGCTGGAGCTTTCTTGTTTTCACCTTACTTATTTCTGTTGTACAAACCTCTGCTCTCGACTTAGTTTTGATAAGCTCCTCTTTAAGAAGATCAATCTCCTTTCTCAAAAGCAATTGTTCTTTCTCACCCTTCTCCTCTATCTCATTATTAATCCTCTTAACCTCTTCATTCCATTGAAAAATCACATCTTTACATTCCTGAATCTCCTTGTTTACTTTTTGAATTCTCTCCTCAACTTCTCCCTTTTTCTTTTCAACTTCTTCCTTAGCTTCCTCTTTATTCTTTATTTGTAAATGAACATATGTCGCTTTTTCATCCCTAATCATTTCCTGAAGTTCCTTGAACCGAATCGCATGATCTCTTTCTTTCTTAAGTTCTCTTAAATTCGCTTCTCTTTCTTTTAGAATAATCTCCGCCTCATTCAACTGAGCATCTACTTTTGTAAGTTCATTCAAACACTTCGATTTTTTCTCTTCAAACCCAGAAATACCAGCTATTTCCTCTATAATCCCCCTACGATCCACAGGCTTCATCTCCATAAAACCAATAATATCCCCCTGCAAAACAATATTATGCCCATCAGGATCAAGCTTTCCAGCCTGCAAAACATCCAACACCTGCTGCCTCGTAACAACCTCATCATTTACTCTGTACACACTTGTTCCATTTTGTCTCACAATCCTTGTCACCGCAAGCTCTCTCTCCTTAACAGGAAACTTTCCTTCAGCATTATCAAAAATAATCGTGACTTCAGCTTCCTTCGCAGGATTCTTCTTCTTCCCACCATTATAAATCAAACTCGCTGATCGCTCAGCCCTCATCTCTTTCGCAGACGACTTCCCTAAAACAAAACAGAGCGAATCACAAATATTAGATTTCCCAGAACCATTCGGACCAAGAACACAATTAAACCCATTTCCAAAAACAAGCTCAGTCTTATTCGCAAAAGATTTGAACCCTTTAATAAACATCCTCTTTATGACAGTCATTACTCTTTTTTTAAATAAAGGGTACTTTATAAATGTTTTCTGAATTATACAACAAATCTCTTGTCTCTTAAAAATAGTATCTCAAACAACTACCACTGACCCTTAACTTTATATTTATCCAGATTTAAAATATCATTATACTCCCTCTCAAGCTCCTGCTCTTCAGGAGATTTTCTCTGAAAGAAAAAACGATAAATAGCTATCACACTCAAAGCACCAATAAGAATCATCCCTGTTTTGAAATCCAAAAGCTCAATCATCTTTTCTATTCAAACAAAAACTAGTTAAAAAACGTTTCTATTTTAAATTGGACGTGTAATTCTCAAGAAGAAGATACTTTCTCTGACGAATAATAACTAAAGGAGTTTTAATCTTTTTCTTCACTCCACTATCCTGTGTTGCGATAAAGGTATTTTTATTAGCCAAGGAAACTAAAGCACTATCCACATCCTGCTCTCCAGCAGAAAGCTTTTCAAATTTTTCACAAAGCTTTAAAGCAATTTTCGCTTCGAGCCTTGTCTTTGACCTCTCAGTTAAATAACCCAACTCATCAAGCGTTTTATCAAGAACAAACACCCTAAAAACTCCAGGAATAATCCTTTTTAACTCACTTTCAAGATCAACCTTATACTTAACACAATACACCAAAAAGTTTGTATCCAAAACTACTCTTTCTCCCATCTCAAAACACTGTTTAAACGAATTTATAAGCCTTGTTAGACCACCTATTTTTTATTAGAAAAAGCCCTTTAAACAAGTCATAAACCACTTTAAACCAACTTATAGACCAAGAAAGTCTTTTATAGAAAGAGAACCTCCTAAACAAGGGATTTCTCTAGACGTTCTAGAGAGAAAAAACTACGATTTTCATGACAGAAACTACTGAGACAAAGAAAGAGTATAGTGCTTCCAGCATTCAAATTTTGAAAGGATTAGAAGCAGTTCGAGTGAGACCTTCGATGTACGTTGGAAGCACAGACACCAGAGGTTTACACCATCTCATCTGGGAAGTTGTCGATAACTCCGTTGATGAACATTTAGCGGGACATGGAAATAAAATTAAAATCTTTATTCACATAGATAATTCAGTTACGGTTATAGACCATGGCCGTGGAATTCCAACCGACATCCACCCTGAAGAAAAAAAATCCGGTGTAGAAATCGCTTTAACAGTCCTCCATGCAGGCGGAAAATTTGACAAGAATTCTTACAAAGTCTCCGGAGGATTACACGGCGTTGGAATCTCTGTTGTTAACGCACTAAGCAAACACGTTCGCGTTCAGGTACGCCAAAAAGGAAAAATCTTCGTTCAAGAATTCGATCACGGAAATCCGCTCTACGATCTTAAAACAATTGGAGAATGCCCGCTAGAAGACACAGGAACAACAGTCACCTTCTCCCCAGATGAAAAAATCTTCACAGAAACCATTTACGATTTTATTATTCTCACAAACAGATTACGAGAATTAGCTTTCTTAAATCCCGGACTAGAAATAACAATTGAAGACGAACGAACAGAACCATACACAGAAAAAACATTTTTCTACAAAGGTGGAATCAAAGAATTCGTTTTGTACCTCAACGAAGGAAAACAAGCACTGCACAAAGACGTCATCTACATGAACAAAGAAAACGAAGGAACAACCGTAGAAATCGCAATGCAATGGAACGACTCCTACAACGAATTAGTCTTTAGCTTTGTAAACAATATTAATACCCATGAAGGCGGAACACACCTTACTGGATTCAACACTGCTCTAACTCGCGTTGTTAATAACTATATCAAAAAGAAAAAACTTTCAGAAGTAAACCTTACCGGTGAAGACGTACGCGAAGGAATTGCAGCCATTGTCTCTTTAAAAGTTCAGAACCCCCAATTCGAAGGACAGACCAAAACTAAATTAGGAAACTCAGAAATCAAAGGCACTGTAGACAGCTTAACTTTTGAATACTTAACAAGCTTCTTCGAAGAAAACCCTTCAATCGCTAAAACCATTATCGACAAATGCGTCAACGCCTTCCAAGCACGCGAAGCAGCACGCAAAGCACGAGAACTCACACGAAGAAAAGGAATACTAAACGGCGGAGGACTACCCGGAAAACTCGCAGACTGCCAAGAACGAGACCCCACAAAATGCGAACTATTCCTAGTCGAAGGAGACTCAGCCGGAGGTTCAACAAAACAAGGAAGAAAACGCGAAACACAAGCAGTACTCCCAATCTTCGGAAAAATATTAAATGTAGAAAAAGCACGCCTAGACAAAGTACTAAGCAGCGAAAAACTCGCAACACTCATCTCCGCTCTCGGTTGCAGCGTCGGAGAAGAATTTAACCTCGGAAAACTCCGCTACCACAAAATCATCCTCATGAGTGATGCTGATTCTGATGGTTCCCACATCTGCACACTCAACCTCACACTCTTCTACAGATACCTAAAACCAATTATCGAAAACGGCTACTTATACATCGCCCTACCCCCACTCTACCAAATTAAAAAAGGAAAAAAAGTCTTCTACGCAATGAACGACAAAGAAAAAGAAGACATCCTAAAACAAATCGGAAACGAAAGCATTTCCATCCAACGCTACAAAGGCCTAGGAGAAATGAACCCAGAACAACTCTGGGAAACAACACTCAACCCAGAAACAAGACACCTCAAACGAGTAACCATCGAAGACGCAGTCGAAGCAGAAAGAATGCTAACAATCCTCATGGGAGAAGAAGTAGAACCACGCAAACAATTCATCATGACCTACGCAAAGGAGGTTAAGAATTTAGACATCTAACTATGGATAAAAACTTAATCTGTCAAGCTTGCAAGAGAAGTTTTCATAATCTTATTGCTCTAATGGCACATATTGCAAATAGACGCGTCAAAGATATTGCACATAAAGAATTAAGATTTAAAATTAGAGAAGATAAAATAAAAGGGGCAAAAATAGAATGTCCAGTGTGTAAACAAAGATTTAGAAGGAGCATTGGAAAACATTTTCATGCGAAGACTGATGAGGATCATTATTTGTTTATAGTAAATCAAAAACAATACCTTACTCAAAAGCTTCAAGAAAACCTTTGGATTTGTGAAATGAAAAATTTACACTCTCCGTTTACAGATAACTTTTCATACAAATATCTTATCAACCTACTTTTTATTACGCTTGGTAAAACTAAAGTTGTTAGTTATTCAAAAAAACTATTTTCAAAAAAAATGAAAAAAATACTTCAGTCCAAGTCTGTAGAAGATCGGAAAAGAATGATGAAAAGAGTCAGAGCTGCAGAATGGGATAACTTAACTGCAGAACAAAGAAAAAATCATCCATGGGTTATTGCAGGAAGAAAATCTTCTTTAGCTTCCACAAAAAGAGGTTCTAAAAATCAAAAGCTCGCTTACGAATTACTCCAAATTCAATCTCCAGAATTTAATTGGATCTATAACTATACTCTCGACGACAACTGGCAAGTCGACATCGCATCTCCAGAAAAAAATATTTTCATTGAATGGGATGGAAGGATACACAGGATTCCAATTTATGGAGAAAAAAATCTAAATAACAGAAAAAATCGAGATAAACTAAAAAATAAAATCATTGTCAGAGACCGCCAAGGATTATTAATTCGCGTAAAAGATGAAGGAAGAAAAAATGAAACATTTGTAAAAGATAAAGTGGAACATATTCAGCATTTAATTTCTCTTTTTTTAGGTAATCAGGAGGTCATTCACATTTAACAATGCCTGAAACAATTATTCCCACACTCATTGAAAAAGAAATGAAAGACGCTTACTTAGATTATTCCATGTCAGTTATCGTTGGTCGTGCACTCCCAGATGTTCGTGACGGATTGAAACCCGTACACCGAAGAATTTTGTACGCAATGCACAAAGAAGGATTACACCACGACAAAAAATTTACCAAATGCGCAGGTGTTGTGGGATCAGTTTTAAAACTATTTCACCCACACGGAGATATCTCCGTCTACGACGCGCTCGTAAGACTTGCACAACCATGGTCACTACGCTACACACTCGTACAAGGCCAAGGAAATTTCGGTAGCCAAGACGGAGATCCTCCTGCAGCTTACAGATATTGTGTCACAGGAGATACACTTATCTTAACAGAAAAAGGAATTATTCCCATTAGTGAAATCTCAAAAAATAAAGAAGAGAAGATTAATCTAAAGATCTTATCTTTCGATGGAAAAAATAATCAAGCTTCAAAATTTTTCAATTCTGGAAAGCATGAAACTATAAAGATCGCGACTAGTTCAGGATACGGTTTAGAAGGATCTTTTAATCATCCGATTATGACCTGGAATGTTGATAAAAATCTAAAACCTGAACTCAAATGGAAAACACTGGAAGAATTAAAACAAAATGAAATTATTCTCTTAAACAGAAACAACTCCCTATTCTCGAAAACAAATTTGAAACTAACTCCTTATTTTCCAAAAACGGGTTTTAGAAAAGAAATCGGACTACCTGTAAAAATGAACGAAAATCTTGCCTTTCTTCTTGGAGCGTTAGTAAGTGAGGGTAGCTTTCATAACGGTCAAATCCTTTTCAATAATAAAGACATGAAATTTTATGAAAAAGTAAAATCTATAACCCTAGACCAATTTCCAGGAATTAAACTATACGAACGATGGATCAAAGGAAACTGCAAAGAGTTAAGCATCTACCCTCAAAAAGCCGTTAAGTTTTTAGAGAATATAGGTTTCAAACTAAGCAAAGCACACGCCAAGGAGATACCCTTTTCAGTTCTTAGATCTAAAGAAAATATTATCAAAAACTTTTTAATAGCACTTTACGAAGGAGACGGTGGAACTACTTATCAAAAAGATAAAAGACATAATGGCAAAAGCCTTCTTCTTGCTTATGATTCGAAAAGCATCAAACTCATAAACCAACTTAAAATTACCCTCTTAGCCTTTGGGATTGTTTCCAATCGCCCTTATCTTGACAAAAGGCACGACTGTTACAAACTATACGCTTCCGGAGTTGACAACATAAATATTTTTAAAAAAAGAATAGGATTCTTCTCAGAAAGAAAAAATAAAAGACTACAACAGATCGAAACTATTAATCCAAAAAGATTAAGTAAAAAAGATTTCATTCCTTTTTTAAGTAATTATATTCGAAAGAAATATTCTGGAGAGTTTATAGTAAAAAACAATTTTGACAGATATCCCACTTTAGAAAGAAATTATGAACGTTTGCTTAAGATCCTTGACTCTGAAGATAAAAAACTACTCGATTGGATTCTAAAGAACAGATTTTATTTCGATCATTTAAAAAATATTCAACGATCAAAAACTAAAAATGAAGTGTTTTCAGTAAAAGTTGAGAGTAAATGCCATTCTTTTATCGCCAACGGTTTTATCAACCATAATACTGAATCTCGATTAAGCAAAATTTCTTCTGAGTTACTCGCAGATATAGAAAAAGAGACTGTGAACTTTACTCCAAACTTTGATGGGACTACCGAAGAACCAACAGTTTTACCCGGACGCTTACCAAACTTACTTGTTAATGGCTCTTCAGGAATTGCAGTGGGTATGGCCACGAATGTTCCGCCGCATAATATTGGAGAGATTGTCGATGCTATTGTCGCTCTGATTGATAATTCAGAAATCGATATTTTAGACTTAATACGTTTTGTTCGAGGACCTGACTTTCCTACTGGCGCCCAGATTATTGGTATGAACGGAATTCGGCAAGCGTACAAAACCGGAAGAGGAAAAGTTATGCTTCGCGCAAAATGTGAGGTGGAAGAAGCTAAAATTATTGTTACAGAAATCCCTTACCAATTAAATAAATCCTTGTTGCTTGAACAGATTGCAGACTTAGTTAAAGAAAAAACTGTTGAAGGCATTTCAGACTTACGAGACGAATCCGATCGTGACGGCATGCGTATTGTTATTGAACTTAAGAAAGGTTTTGATGGTAACGTTGTTTTAAATCAACTCTTTAAACATTCTCAACTACAAACCTCCTTCGGCATTATTAACTTGGCTCTTGTTAATGGAGAACCGAAAGTTCTCACATTGAAAGAAATGTGCTCCGAATTTATCAAACACCGCAAAGAAGTTGTTACACGAAGAACAGCCTTTGAACTTCGAAAAGCTGAAGAACGCGATCATATCTTACAAGGATTGCTTATTGCTCTCCAGTCTATTGACGAAATTATCAAATTAATTAAAGCAAGCAAAGACGTTGAAACAGCAAGAAATGGATTAGTTACAAATTACATTTTAAGTGAAACGCAAGCGAACGCCATCCTTGAAATGAAATTAAGCAGGCTTGCCGCACTTGAACAACAAAAAATTATTAATGAACACAATGAATTACTCACATTTATTATTCAAATGAAAGAGATTCTTGCCTCCGAACCTCGCGTCTATCAAATTATTAAAGACGAAACACTTGGAATCAAAAACGAATATGCAGACAAAAGAAGAACTGAAATCATCGAAGCAGAAGGAGAAATCCTCGAAACCGAAGATTTAATCGAGAATGAAAAAGTTGTTGTTACTTTAACACACTCCGGCTATATTAAAAGAATTCCTTTAGAAGCCTACAAAGCACAGAAACGCGGCGGAAAAGGAATCATCGCTGCCGAGACGAAAGAAGAAGATGTTGTTGAACACGTCTTTGTCACAGACAGCCACTCGCAAGTATTATTTTTTACAAACAACGGAACCGTTCACTGGCTCAAAGCCTTTCAAATTCCAGAAGCAGGACGCTACGCTCGCGGTTCAGCGATTGTTAACCTACTCAGATTAGAGAAAGATGAAAAGATCAACGCAGTCATTCCCATCGTCAAATTTAAAGAAAACGAATACCTCGTCATGGTTACTAAAAAAGGCGTTGTTAAAAAAACAGACGTTACAGAATATTCCCGTCCAAGACAGGGAGGAATCATCGGAATCAACTTACGAGAAGACGACAAACTCGTCACTGTAAAACTCACTAAAGGTTCAGAACAACTTATCATTGCTACTCGCGATGGTCGCGCTGTCCGTTTCAAAGAACAAGACGTACGCTCTGTCAGCAGAAGCGGAATCGGAGTCAAAGGAATTAAGGTTCGCAACTCTGAAGTCGTTGGTATGGAAATCTGTGATGCTCCCTACTTACTGACTGTTACCGAGAAAGGCTGCGGAAAAAGAAGCGAAGTTAACGATTATCGCCTTGTAAACCGTGGTGGCTCTGGCGTGATTAACATTAAAATAACTGAGAAGAACGGCCCTGTTGTTGGAATCAAAGTTGTTGGCAACGACGAAGACTTGCTTTGCGTAACTAAAAAAGGAGTTTTAATCAGAATGAGTTTGAAAGACATTTCCGTCATCGGTCGTAATACACAAGGCGTACGCATCATGAAACTCGATGAAGGCGACTCTGTCGTTACTATTGCTACTATCTTCTCTGACGAAGCACTCGAAGGAAAGAAACCCGAGTTCAAACCTGATGAAACCGTTACTGCAGAAGAAGGAACACAAGAAGAAACAGAATCAAACACTTCCAGCGAAGAAGTAAATTTAGACGAAGACCTTTCAGATAAATACAATTTCTCCGGAGAAACAAAAGTCGTTATTGACGATCAAGAACTCAAAGAATTCCTAGAGAAAAACGAACTTAATGAACCTGAAAAGAAAGAACCCACAAAACCGAAAGACTTTACGCTCGAAGGATTTGAAGAATGAACTGGCTGTCTAGAACAACACATAAACGAGATCTAAACGAACTGAGCTCCCCTTACATTCTTTTACCTAGACAATCTACGTATGCTAAAGGAGCCCATACACTTCGTGAAGACGCTAACAAAGATCCAAACTCACAACAACCCACATGGATACAAGCTGATGGAAGCACTATTATCCGTCCCTTATCCTTTAGAGAAACCATCCGAGCACGAGTCAACGATTACGAATCACCTACACCCTCTAACGATCGTTTACGTCTCTTCCATACATGGTTGGATTCTTGTACCGGGTATGCTTCTAAAAAAGAAAGTACAAAGTTTAAACTCATCCCTCAATGCAAAGAACTTATTACGCTCCCCCAAACCTTTAATGAATACGCTCTTCCCATTGATTACAACACCATACAAGGAATCAAACTGGATACAAGCACCGCAAAATATAATCAAAGGCTCACAAAACAAGAAGTATTAAATCACCCTGCATGGAGAGAAGCACTAGAACAAGATCTTCCACTCTTAAAAACTTACACTGATATTATTTTTGCAGAATTAAAAAAACCCAAAGGCGCAATGGTATTTTACGTACGATCAAATTTTTCAACAGATGGACTGAGGGCGTTGCTGGTGGACAATCTTCTTAATATCTCCCTTGCCAGCGGCAGCAATGATCTCAGTAATCGTAGCCGTTTCGTCCGAGAAGTAGTCCCGGCGCCGACAGGCGCAGTTCGCCGCGAAAAAATTGGAAGACTTTCTCTTACTCGAGAACGAAACTTAGAAGGAAGACTCACCCTAGAACAACAAGAAGGAGGATTAAGCGCCATATAAAAAACAATGACTAAACCCCCACTCTATTTAATAAAAACAGATTACAACATCGATCCTTTTACTGCAACCACAACCCTTGATCCTAAAGAACTTGCTGAAGCAGGAATTTCTCCAGAACACTACAACCTTTTCACACACCCTTACTCAGCAATTCAAACACGACGCGCAATAGACTTATCAAGACTTCTTCAAGAACACTATTCCAAAGATCTCACCCCCTGCATAGAACTCACTCCAGGAATAATAAACACCCACTTAAATTTTTCAAGATTCTTTACAACATCATTCCCTCCAGAAGAAAGCTATGAAACTCTTCAAGCATTAATCCACCTTAAACACCCTTCAATAGATAATGCCTTCGCACGAGCAAGACTCCCACAAGATTTTGTTTACTTCGACTTATTCTTTGATTTTGTCAGCAACGAATGTTGTTACGATAAAACTTTTCAACGTTTACGAAACGATTTTCAAATAGAACAACTTGAAATCTTAACTGGAAAAGAAACAAAAAGAACAAGATGGATCTAAGACCTGATGACAACGGCTTTAATCTTTAACAACAACCATTACTTGCACAATGATCCAAGCAGTGAACGACGTTACAAAGGCCGCGGACCATTTAATGATGAGCGAAAGGAACGCATAGACGAACTACGAAAAGAATTAAAAGCAAGATACGTCTTCGAGAATCCAACAATAAACGTTCTCAAGGAAGAACGACTTCCCACACTTGAAGAACTCACTCGCGTCCATGATCCAAAATACTTAGAAGAATTAGAATTCTTAAGCTATTTAGAAGAAGCGACAGAAGATCCGCCCTCAAGAAAATTCTTCGAAGAAAAAGAAGGAACCTACTTTACCGAGCACACCTACACTGCAGCTCTTTCTGCAGCAGGAGCATCAATAGAACTAGCAGAACACGTCGCTAGAAACTCCGGAACTAATGGTTTCGCACTCGTACGCCCACCCGGACACCACACACGAAAAGACAAAGCTGCTGGCTTTTGTTTTTTAAACAATGTTGCCCTCGCAGCAAGAGCAGTACAAGCCTTAGGCATCGAACGCGTCTTTATTTTCGACTTCGACGTTCATCATGGAGACGGCACAGAAAGCATTTTTGAAAACGACCGCTCAGTCTTCTACTGCTCAACACACCAACACGGAACTGATAAAGAAGGAGATCTACTCTACCCTGGAACTGGCGCAGCAACAAATGGAAATAAATTCATTAAGAACATTCCTTTACGAGCAGGAATTGGCAATGAAACATATGAAGATCTTGTTCGAAAAGAAGTTCTTCCCACAATCAAAAAATACAAACCAGGAATCATTCTCGTCTCAGCAGGATTTGACTTACACCGAGACGACCCCGTCAAAGAAATCCCAACCAAGGTTACCGCAACCGGATTTCGAAAAACAACACGCATGCTTCTAGATACCGCCGCAGATGTTTGCGATGGAAAACTTGTTTACTTCCTAGAAGGAGGCTATAACACTCGCGCTTTATCCAAATCCGTGTACGCTTGCATTAACGAACTTTCTTCAACAAAAACATTGTACCAAACACCAGAAGAAACGACAGACTTAGCACACAGAGTATAAACCTTTTACTTAGATCAAAAAAAATTTCTTGCGGAAGCATTCTGATCAGATTATCTGTTTCCGGATTCAAGATCCACAAATTATTATTAAAAAGTAACTTATGGAATAAAACGAATACTTGTTCAAAATTAATTAAAACAGCAACAAGCAAAATGATTATAAAAATAAACGCTGAAACGCTGCCATACTTTATACCTTTTAAAATCAGATCCCCATCCTTTCTTTCAATTAACACGAAACTTAGAACTGCGAGCACGCTTAGAAAAAGAATCCACCTTACTAAAGCATAAATTTTTTTAACATCTTTCAAATGCGCTTTCTCTTTTTCGTTATAAAAATTAGTTTCTGGAAAATTAGTCTTTCCTTGTAAATGACTTAAAACGTCTTCAAATTGATTATCAATAAAACTCTTGTTCTCGCTGAAGCTTTCGTAAACAGAATATTTTTCAAATTCCCTCTTATAAAAATTTTTATTAAATGAGATAAGATACAATGGCGCTAAAATAATTAAAAAAAGTACAGCGAGTGCAATTACAATTTCTGAAATTTTCTTTTTCATTTGTATAAAACAATCATTCTTCTAATTACAAGATCTTTCTGAGAATGGAGGAAGGCGGGATGGAAATCAAACCACACCCTCTTGAAAGTTACGAGATCCATCGTTCTTCTCTTCCCAAACTCCGGATCCATGAGATGAATATTCTTCTCATCAATACCCACCACAACAGAATAATGCCCCTCATCCTGCGAAAACCAATTCACAATTACCGGAACTTTCTTTTTCAAAACAAATTCCTTCAAACCATTGATATCCGCATAATCTTTTATGAAACCCTTTAAACCCAAACGCTTTCCAACATTAAGTACATTCTTCGCTGATGTTCCAAACTTCAAACTCGTCTTAGCACTCTTCGCAAGTTCTGCCTCAGACTTTTTAATCCCATAATATTCCAAGACCATCTTCAAACACGCAGGACCACAAAAACTCGGACTTTGTTTATACGACTTCACTCGGAGCATAATCTTTTAAAATTACATTAGCTCATAAGCTTTTTGGATAGCCTTAGCAAAATGCTCTGGAGTTAACCCCTAATAGTGCACATGTAGTTAAGTTAGTGAAACTGAAAAAACTACGAGGTAACTAGAAAAAGTTATATACCTAATTAGACACCAAGGGTACTATGATCACGATCACAAAACTAAAACCTTGGGGAAGCTCTTTAGGAATTGTTGTCCCAAACGAAATCATCAAAGCAGAACACCTTAAAGAAGGAGAAGAAATCATTATCGAAATCAAAAAAAAGCACTCTCTAAAAAAGGTTTTTGGAACATTAAAAAATTGGAAAGTAAATAGTCAGCAAGTTAAAGACGAACTCAGAAAAGAGTGGGAATAAATGACTAAATATCTTCTTGACACTTACGCGCTCATAGAAATTATTAAAGGCAATCCCAACTACACCAACTATCTTGAAGAAGAGCTCTCCACAAGCATCTTTCATCTCTACGAACTTTTTTACAATCTCTTAAAAAGTTATGACACCCAAACCGCACAGGAATACTACTCCCCGTTCTCAGACCTAACTCAACCCATCAAAGACCTTCACATTTTCCAAGCAGCGAAATTCAAATTTGCACACATCAAAGCAAAAATATCTTACGCAGACGCACTCGGCTACGCAATCGCAACTGTTGAATGAATAAAATTCTTAACAGGAGACAAAGAATTCAAAAACCTTCCAAACGTCGAATTCGTTCAATAATAACTACTTCTTCACCAACGCAGTCCCGATCAATCGCCAACGCGTCCCAATCCTTCTCGATATAGCAATCTTCGCACCCTCCTCAGCACAAACAGGTCGTTTAAGTTTTAAAAAAATCTTACTCTTCTCCAAACTCGTTACAACTCCAGCAGTTGTCGAAGAATTCACATTCAACATCAACGGCTCACCCTTCTTAATAGGATCAACCTTTAACTCCTCCTTCGAACCAACAACTCTTTGCAACAACTTCGGCTCAATCTTCAACTCAGTCCAAATAGGAGGAAGCTTCCCAGGAAGCCCAATCAAGGTTCCAGACAACTGATCAGACTTTACAATCGCAGGATCAAGCTGCGTAAGAACAGCAACAGAACCACCAGAATGCACACTCTCCACACTCTCCCCCCCAGTTTTCAAAGAAACTACCGTTGTCGCAAGCGGAACCCACTTCTCAATTCCTTTCTCAATTACTGCTCTCCCAGGAGAAATTTCAATCTTCTCCCCTACTGAAAGACTCCCCTGCTTCAAAGAACCACCAAACACACCACCAACAAGAGCACTAATATTTGTTCCAGGCTTATTCACATCAAAGGATCTTGCAATAAGCATTAACGGCTGCTTATTCTGATCTCTCTTAGGAGTCGGAATATATTCCTCAATCGCTTCATAAACCGCTTTCAAATTTACCTTATGCAGAGCAGAAATAGGAATAACAGGAGCTTTTTCAGCTATCGTCCCCTTCACAAAATTTTTAATATCCTGATAATTCTTCAAAGCTTCTTCCTTCGTCACCAAATCCATTTTATTCTGAACAATAATAATATTCTTAATCCCAATAAGCTCCAAGGCCATCAAATGCTCCTTCGTCTGCGGCTGCGGACACTCCTCATTCGCAGCAATTAAAAGTAAAGCACCATCCATAATCGCAGCACCAGAAAGCATTGTCGCCATCAAAGTCTCATGCCCTGGCGCATCAACAAAAGAAACAATCCTCGATCCTGCTATTTTCTCACAACATTTCGCCCCACTCACCTTATGCTCAGAACAAGTATAAATTGTTATATCAGCATACCCCAACTTGATTGTAATACCCCTCTTTATTTCCTCAGAATGCGTATCTGTCCACTTTCCTGAAAGAGCCTGAAGCAGAGTTGTCTTACCATTATCCACATGACCAACCATCCCAATATTCACCTCTGGCTGAACATCTTTCTTCTGCTTCATTTTCTCTATACTCATTAAAAAAAGGAAACCCGCTGAATTTATAAAGCTTGTTTATTCTTTTCCCCTATGCTCGTTACAAGTACAAAAGAAGCATTTACTGTAACTGTTTGTTCAACATTTCTTAACAAAATCCTAGGTCTTATGTTCTCTAAAAAACCCAGCAATGATGGACTACTTTTTATTTTCGACAAAGAAGTCTCAGTCTCTCTCCATATGTTCTTTGTATTCTTTCCCATTGACATCGTCTATCTTAACGCTAATAAAAAAATTCTTGAAATTAAAAAAAATGTTCACCCCTTCACACCCTACATTCAAGGACCAGCAGCTAAATACCTTCTCGAACTGAAAGACGCAAGAACCTTGACCGTTGGAGACCACTTACGCTTTTAACATCCTCTTTGAAAAAGAACAGCTTATCCCCATGAACCCGATACACCAAGAGCTCGCTCTTGATTCTCTCACCCAGGAATTATACGACCCTGGAAAACCCGGAGCCATCTCTCTAGAAAACGTTCTTCTTCCAGAATTCAGAAAAACACTCTTGCAGGAACTCGAACAATCAAGAGACCAACTTCTCCAAACTCCCGCACACTACCTGAACGCGTACCAAGACTTAGAACTTTTTTACCTCGGATCTGCAGATCACCCCAAAGCCCACGGAATCTTTGAAAACGTTAACTCACTCTCTTCAGCCTATCAAAAAATTTATACTGCACTTGCTGAAAAAGCCGGCTTTACCGGCCAAAGAATCCTGAACTCAATCGCA
>JAHFKM010000003.1:0-1106 GCA_023245385.1 archaeon | reverse complement strand
ACCTGGACGAATCCCATTACGTAAGCCTCATCTCCATCTTCGTCATTGAAGGAGAAGCATCCTTCTACGTCTGCGAAGACAGACAAAAATCTCACGCACAAAAACTCCCTTCCCCACCAGGAAGCCTCATCCTCTTACGAGCTCCAAGAGCTGAAGCTGAAAAGAAACTCCGCCCCTTCCACTACCTCGACCGCGTCTCTTCCGAACGCTGGGTTCTCGTCTTTCGAGAAAAATTTAGCAAACCTTAAATAAAATCGATTCCTAAAACGATCAATGAACTTCGGTATCAAGAAAAAAAGAGGAGCAAAAGAGAAAAAAACCATCCCGCTCCGCATTGAATGGATAAAAACAGAACTCCACACAATCCATTCTGAACTTCAAAAATTCGAAAAAACACTTTCTAAAACCAAAGAACCGTGCACACTCGAACTCGAACAACACTTTCTCAAAATAACAAACATCCACCTTCAAATCCGCGAAGAACTTACAGATCTTCTGCCCCTCTTAAAAAAAGAAGCTCCTCAACAACTAAAAGAATTCAAACTGCTCCAGCAAAAAACAAAAAAAATCCTCTCCAAAAAAACCAACTTCAAGGCTTACTGCCAAGCACTCAAAAGATAAACATGCTCACCCAACTCTTCGAACCAAAAACAATAGCTCTCATCGGCGCAAGTAATAAAAGAGGAAAAGTAGGATACGCACTCGCAAAAAACCTACAACGCTTCAAAGGAAAAATCTTTTTCATCAACAAAAACCTTGAAACCATCTACGGCCAAGAGACTGTTGCTTCAATCCTCCACCTCAAAGAAACAATCGACCTCGCACTCATTGCCGTACCCGCAAAATTTGTAAAACAAGTTCTGGAAGAATGCGGAAAGAAAAAAATTGCAAACGTCATCATCATCTCAGCAGGATTTGAACAAGAAAAAGAAAAAAAAGAAGAACTCCTCAAAATCGCGAAACACTACGGAATCCGCTTCCTCGGACCAAACTGCTTCGGTGTTGTGAACACAGCACTAGACCTCAACGCAACCTTCGCAAAACTCCCACCACAAACAGGCAGCATCGGTTTCATTTCCCAAAGCGGCGCACTCTGGAGCGCAATC
>JAHFKM010000048.1:4504-6735 GCA_023245385.1 archaeon | reverse complement strand
AAAAAGAATACTTCGAACTCCTCTGGAAAACAACCTCCAAATAAAAAACTAGATTTAATAATTCTGTTGCTTCTCGGTAACAACGTTGACCTTAAATATTTCTTACCACAATTTAGAATGTACAAAAACTCATGCATAAAAATGTAGATTAGTAGGTTTGCTATCCAAGGGTGGATAGAATCAATTAAAAAAGAAGTTTTATATAGTTGGAAAGTATTACCTTCTTACATTGGAGGTTTAACAATGGTGGATGTAACATCAGTTTCAACAAAAGGACAAGTAGTAATCCCTTCCCATATCCGAGAGGAATTAGGATTAGATGAAGGGATGCAGGTAGTCATAAGCAGAGTCGATGACTTTGTGGTTTTAAAAAAGGTGCATATCCTTGACCCAAAAGAAGAATTCGAGAAATTAACCAAAACAGGACAGAAGCACGCTAAAAAATTAGGAATAAAATCTGAAGAAGACGTCGTGAGGATGATTCATGAAGGCAGAAAAAGAAAAAATTAGAGTCGTCCTCGACACAAACATTTTTGTCTCCTCTATTTTCTGGTTAGGAAATCCCCATAGAATAGTTGAACTTGCTTTAGACAAAAAAATTGAAGTCTATACTAGTCCAGAAATTCTCACAGAACTTGAAAAAGTTCTCAAAAGAGACTTCAAAGAAGACCAAGAGTTCATTGAACGACAAATAGCTTTAATCTTAGAATATTCAGCAATTGTAAGACCAATTACCAAAGTAGAAATCGTGAAAGCCGACCCGGACGATAACAAAATCATAGAATGCGCGCACACAGCCAACGCAAATTATATCCTAAGCGGAGATCCACACCTAACCGACCTAAAAGAAGTCTTTGGAATAAAAATTTTGAAACCCGCAGAATTCTTATTGATCTTACAAAAATAATCTTGTGTTATTGCTCTCTAGCAATCACGATGAATTAAAATAATACTTGTCCCATTTGAGAATGTATGAAAACTCATGCATTAAATTGTGCAATCGTGAGTCTGCTCCTTTAGGGCTAGCACCCGCCGGAGGCTTACTATTCCGAATAGAAGGTCGTTCCCTAGCGAACCCCCACTCGGCGTATAAAGCCGCTCAACGAACTCACACACAGAAGACAGGTCATCTTTTCCGCCTATAAGTTGCAGAGTTTCCATAAAACTACATTGTTCTCTCATTGTTTTAAACTATCCTTGCTGCTAAGGAAGGATGAACAGAACTTGGAGTACACCTAAGTTATTCTTAAAACCGGATAGAAAGAATGAAATTTCCACGCAAGACTTAGGAAAAACAAAAATATTTAAACAAGATCAGGCATATCTAAGCGATGGTGAAAAAGATTGTGGCGAAAGATACGCCCTTAGCTGAGTTGACGTTGAGGAAGTATGAAAAGCCAGGTGCTGATTCTCGGAGAGATTTGATAAGAAAATTATGTCTATCTATTGGGCTTTTACAACCTGGAGATTCGAGAGATAGTATAGTTGATATTTTTCATGTTTTGTTAGACGCGAAGGAAGCGTTGGATTCAGATCATGTGCAGGAGATGGTGATTAGTTATAGGAAGAAAAACAAGTTGGCGTTGCATGGGATTGCTCAGTCAAATATTCGAAGGCAGTTGAGGAGGATGAGGGAGTTGTTTTTAGTTGAAAAGAAAAATAATTTGTATAGGATTACTGAGAACGAGTCGCTTGAGATGATTTTTCAGGAAAAAATAAAAAATTTTTATTTGAGTTCTATTTTGAATAGGGTTGAAGAATATTTTAAGGCCTTGAAATGAAAAAGCTTTTAAGTAAGTTAGTACTTAGAAAAAAATCTTGAGAAATTGAGGTAGTAAAAAAAGCGGAAATGTTGAAAAAGGCGGAAGGAATTTCTAAACGCTATCTTCGGAAGCGTTGGAGTTTTTTATCTCAGGATCAAAATGGTGTCTTGAATATTGAAGGAGTTTCTGTCAAGCATTTAGCAGCGAAGTTTGGAACGCCGTTATTTATTCTTGTAGAGAAAGAGATTAGGGAAAAATTAAGAAGTTTTAAGGCTGCTTTTCCTTATTCCTTATTAAGGCCGCAGTATGCTGCGAAGGCGAATCCTAATTTGGAAATTTTGAAAATAGTGAGAGAGGAAGGTTTTGAGTTGGATGCTTCTTCTGTGGGAGAAATTATTTTAGGAATGCTTGCTGATTTCAAGCCTGATCAAATTACATTTACAAATTTGTACAAGTCTGAGCAGGATA
>JAHFKM010000048.1:0-4494 GCA_023245385.1 archaeon | reverse complement strand
GAGTTAAAGAGAATAAGAGGTATAGCTGAAAAAATAGCGCAGCCTGTTAAGATTTTTCTTCGGATGAATTTGATGATAAATTATAAGGAGTATACTACGTACAAACAGCAGTATGGTATTCCTGTGACGATTGCGAAGAAGTGTATTGATCTTGCGACAGAGTCGAAAAATATTCAGTTGATTGGTTTTCATTTTCATGGTTCTTACATTGAGTATCCGGTGATTTATGCTCTTGCAGCGCAGAAACTTTTGAGGCTTGCTGATTATGCGAGAAGTAGAGGAGCGAAAATTGAAGCTGTTGATTTAGGTGGTGGTTTTCCTTTTGAGTATGGGAATCATGCCTTTTATGATCTTGCTGAGATGGGAAAGAGTTTTGTGAGAAAATTTAATAAGATTTTAGAAAAATATAATTTTCAGAATATTAGGTTGATTTTTGAGCCTGGGAAGTATATTGTGGGGAATGCTGGGATTGCGTTGATTAAAGTGGTAAGTAAAAAATATTTGGGAAAGAGAAAGCTTGCTGTGACTGATGGTTCAACATATTGTATGCTTCCTGATCCTCTGGTTTATAGGCAGTATTATGATATTTTACCTGCGACAAAGCTTACTCAACCTCGTATTAGAACTTTTGATATTTGTGGATGTACCTGTGATTATATTGATAAGATTGGGACTGGGAGGAAAATGCCGCGTCTTCAGGAAGGAGATTTGCTTGCGGTAATGGATTGTGGTGCGTATTCTATTGCAATGGCGTCGAATTTTAATAATTTGAAAAGGCCTCCTATTATAATGGTCAGAGAGAATGGAGAGTTAAAACTTGTGAGGAGAAGAGATAGGTATTCTGAGATGTTTGCTCCTGAATTGGACGTGCTTAAGATAGCTGAGCCGAATGAATTGAAGAATTTGTACAATCTTTTAAGGGGTAATTGTAATCAGGTTCAGAAGGAGTTGGATCCTTTGAAGCTTGAAGAAAAAGTTTAGTATATTTTGATGAGTTTTATTTTGAAGTGTAATGTTTTTCCGGCTAAAGGGTGATTAAAGTCTAATAGATATTTTGGTCCTGCTTCAGAAATAAGAGTGGTGATGTTTTGGCCTTGCATGGTAACCATGATCCATTGTCCTTTGTGTACTTCTTTTCCTTGAAAGAATTCTTTTGGGACTTCTTTAACAAGGTCTTGTCTGATTTGTCCATATCCTTCTTCTGGAGGGATTTGTACTTCTTTTTCTTCTTCTGCTTGCATTCCTAGAAGAGCGTTATCAAAACCTTTGATAACTGTTTTTTCTCCGATAATAAGGTGAAGTGCTGTGTAAGTTCTGCCTTCTTCATGGATCTGTTCTTTTTTAGCGAGTGCTTCTTTGTTGGTGTCGAAAAGTGTTCCGTCATCTAAGCGTCCTTCGTATTCGATGTCTACTTCAGAGCCTGTTGTTGCTTTTTTCATGGGAGAAGCCGGATAAATAAGGGTTATAAATCTTTTGATGAGCAGAATGGAATGATTTATACGCCTGCTGAGGATAGTTATCTTCTTTTGAAGCATGTGAAAGAGTATGCTGAGGGAAAAACTGTGCTTGATATGGGTACTGGTTCTGGTGTTTTGGCTGAGGAAGCGAAAAAGTGGGCGGTGAGTGTCTTGGCTGTTGATTGTAATGAGGAAGCTGTTGCTGTTGTGAAAGCGAAAGGGATCAGGGTATTGTATTCTGATTTGTTTTCAAGAGTGGGGGAAAAGTTTGATGTGGTTTTTTTTAATCCTCCATATCTTCCGTATGATGAGCAGGAGGATGAGGATACGAGGTTGATGACGACTGGCGGGAAAAGAGGTTCTGAACTTTTGGAGCGATTTTTAAAAGAAGCAAAGGAGTATTTGAATCCTAGTGGTAAAGTGGTAATCTTATTTTCTTCGTTAACTCCTGATCTTGAGGTGATTTTGAGGAAGTATAATTATAAGTTTAAGAAAATAGATGAGTGTGATTTGTTTTTTGAGAAATTATTTGTATATGAGGCAGAGTAATTTAAAATTTAGAAAAAATAAAAAAAATTAGAGATTTTTTTTGAATCTCTTAACAACATCTGATGCTTCTTCTCGTAATCCTAATCCTAGTCCTATACCGAGTGCGAGAGCGAGTCCTAAACCTAATGCTCCTACGAGGATGAGGAAGGTGTTTTGAAGAATGTCTACGTTAACGCCGATTTGGTTGAGTGCGACGAGAACAACGAGGAAGACAATAACTGCTTTGATAACACCGGTGACTGCGCGCATACCTTTCATTTTTGTATGTTCGCTGATCTTCATGTCTATATAATGGGCTAGTGCTATTCCTGCGAAGAAGATAATAATTGCGAAGAGCACGTTGGGTAGCCAGCGGACGAAGGAGTCAAGTAAGGATGAGAGCGTGTCGAATTGAAGAAGGTTTACTGCGACATTTAAGAAGATAACGAAAACAAACCATTTGATAAGTTCTCCTACGAGTGAAGACCAGTTTGTGTGTCCGACTGCTTTGGAGAGGTTTGCGTCTCTGAGTTGTTTTCCAATTGATTTTTCTATACCCCATTTGACAATGTATCCTATGAAATAAGCTACAATATACCCTAAGATAAGAACCAGGATTGCGAGAACGACTGCTGGTAAAAGGGTTACAAGATTATAGAATAAAATTTTAAAGGGATCTAGAATTAAACGACCTGTTGTTGTAATTGCTTCTAAAGCCACTATATGAACACCTCCATTTTTATGTAGTATAAAATCTTGATGGAGGTTTAAATAGTTTTTGTTTTTCCTGGCCTTGCGTGGAAATTCGTATATCTTAGTTTGTTTGAAGACGCGCAAGCATGGCTCAAAGAATACCACCAACGAAGTCACACAGAAAGTTTCCATTCGAGCTTCAAAAAAGTATTTGGAAGAGTAATATTAAGAGAAGATCGGTAGTACAGTTATCTTAAGGTGTAACAAGAATAATTCTCAATAAGCGGCGTAGACAAGCCTACTTTATTAAATTAGATTGAGAGCTAATTTCCACGCAAGGTCAGAGAAAGAAGAAGCTTTTTATAATTCTACGAGCGCGAGTGTGAATGATCAAATTCAAAGTTTGTAAAACTTCTGAGCTTCCTGTTGGAGAAATGAAACTCTTTGTTATTGATGGAAAGGATTTATTAATCGCGAATGTCTCAGGATCGTTTTACTGCGTACAAAATACCTGTACTCATAGAGAAGCTTCTTTAAGCGAAGGAATTCTTCTAGATTGTTCTGTTATTTGCCCTTTGCACGCTGCTCAGTTTGATTTGAAGTCTGGAAAAGCTTCTTTCGGTCTTCCTATTCTTGACCTTAAAACGTATCCAATATTTATTGAAAATGAAAACATCTTTGTAGGTATTTGATAAATAAAATAAAAAAAGAGAAAGCTTACTTTCTCATAGCTTTACAATCTTTACAGCTTGCAGATCCAAAATGACCAATACCAAAAAGTAAAAACACTACTGTAAACCAGCTAATTCCCCAGAAGCTCCAAACTTTTAAATCTTGAAGCAAAAAGAGAATACCTACAACGACGAATAGAGCGCCGCTCACTTTCATACATTTTTCGCATATATGCATATAATCACCTCACCTTTCTTTCTCTAGAATGGAATATATAAAACTTGTTATTCTCTGAGTCTATGTGCAGTCCGGTGACATATGTCACCAGTACATATTCTGTTTGAAGTTGTTAAAAACTTCTCCTGGAGTTTGCCATTTTAGGCTTTCGTGAGGTCTAAAATGATTGTATCTGTATCTGAAATTTTCTAGATCTTTATTGCAGTGTTTGATTTCTTTTTTGATTGTTTGAAATAATCGTTCTACCTTTCCATTTGTTTGCGGTCTTTTAACTCTGGTTCTAATGTGCAGAATGTTTCTCTTTCTGCACCAGCGGTCGAATTTTGAATGTTTACTTTTCAGACCATAAGGTGCGCCATTGTCGCTGATTATTTGTTTGGGTATTCCAAATTTCTTGATAATCTCATCAAGAAATGTTGTTACAACTGGTGTGTTTACACTATTGGTGTGAATTATTCCAAGGCAGTACCTGGAACAGTCATCAATGACTGCAATGATCTTTCCTGCTCCTCCAAACTCACTATCATCGATATGCCACAGTGAGTTTGCGTGTTTTCTTTGAAAACGCACATACTTCGCTCTTTGACCTCTATTACCTTCTTTGCGCGTTAATCCTTCTTCTTTGAGTATCCCATTGATCGTTGAGTGAGCTAAGTCTAAATGGTTTAGAATGTTCTTTAGGCGCTTAGCACCCCATCCTGTTTTGTTTCTCAGATCAAATATCTCTTTTTTTGTTTGCTCAGTTACTTTGTGATGGATGATTTTCGGTTTTCTAGAATCATCGATAAGATTCCAGGAATCGTCTTTTGAGAAACGTTTCTGCCAACGTTTCAGTGTTCGGATATTCACAGAATATCCATAGATTTCTTTTAGTTGTGTCTGGCATTTCGAGTAAGAATATTGTTTT
>JAHFKM010000047.1 GCA_023245385.1 archaeon | reverse complement strand
AAGACATTTCTATATCAATCTGCGTGAATTCCGGCTGCCTATCCTGCCTTAAATCTTCATCTCTCATACATCTTGCTAATTGAAAATATCTGTCACATCCTGAGACCATTAAGAGTTGTTTGTAAAGCTGTGGACTTTCAGGTAAAGCATAAAATTTTCCAGGATGGGTTCTGCTAGGAACTTTAAAAACACGAGCTCCTCCAGGTGTTGTCTTTTGAAGCATCGGCGTTTCAATTTCTAAAAAATTTTGTGAACTTAAATATTCGCGAACTTCCTGAGCTGCTTTGTGTCTGATTAAAAGATTATGCTGCATGACTGGTCTGCGTAAGTCCAAGTAACGATATTTCAATCTCAAGTCTTCACTCGCACTAATTCTATCATCAACTTCCAATGGCGGAACTTCTGCCTTGTTTAAAATCTCTATTTTAGAAACCAACACTTCAATTTCCCCAGTGGAAAGTTTTGTATTTGTCATTCCTTCAGGTCTGCTTCTGACAGTTCCTTCTATTTCGACAACGAATTCTCTTCGCAAACTATTTGCTGTATCAAAGCAGTCCTTCTGTTTTGGATCGAAAACTAATTGGGTAAATCCGTATCTATCTCTTAAATCAATAAAGATGAGTCCGCCATGGTCTCTTCGAGAATCAATCCAACCATTTAAGGTGACGTTTTGAGAAAGATCTTTTTTGCTTAGTTCTCCGCAGGTGTGTGTTCTTCGCATAGGGTTTTGGATTGGGATTTCTATTTAAATGTTTTCAGAGAAACTTTGTTTTTTTCCTAAAGAAATATTATTTTGTGACTACTTTTTAATGGCAAAAGAAGAAAGATTTATATACATTTCTTAATTCTTGATCTCCAGACTAAACTCATGGCAGAAAAAGAAAAACCAGAAGACACTTCTCTCATCGAAGAAAAATTTTTTAAAGATGAAACTACACCTATTGAAGAAAGTGATATTATAAAATCTGTTGAAAATACTTCTCCTCAAAAAGCTCTTCCTCCACCCCTCCCCCCAGCAACATCAGGAGTTCCACCTGCAACATCTTTAGATAGTGTAGATATTAATTTAGAAGATTTAGAAGAGCCACTTTTACAAAACATGCAAACTATTCTCCCAAAAACTACTCCTCCTGAAAAAATTCCTTCTCCAACCCCTCATCCCATTACAACTCAAGAAACACAACCCCCCTTCATAAAAAATAGACTTACTCCTCCTGAAGTACCAGCTGCAACTTTTGAAAAAACAACACTACACCAAGAAACACCTTCTTTTGAAGAAGCTTCACTTCATCTAGACCACTTACTAGAAGACATTTTTGGAACAACACCTCAATCTTATACTCACATCCCACCCCCAGAAAAAGAATCTTTAACATCTGTAAACACTACCCTTCTCGAATTACACAATATATACCTTAAAAGAATAGATCTTGACTCAGCAAGAACTGACCTCACTGGTAAAATCTTAGATTTAAGCGAAAAAATTCTTCAACAATACAAAAAATATTCTGAACAAAGAAGGGCTCTGCGAAAACAGGTAAGAAAAATAGAAATCCAAGGAGAAAAAACAAAGCAAGAACTCTTAGCAGCACTACTTCACTATTCAGAAGAAATAAAAGACAAGACAAGCAAAGAACTTTCTCAACTAAAAAATGCTTTCTCTCTATTAGATCATCCTACTCTCTCCAAAGAGGAACTTCAACAAACTTTAGAACCACTTTACCAAACACTCGGAACTTTAGTGGAAAAACTTAATGAACAAGAAAAAGAAAATAAAATACTAAGAACAAATGTGAGACTTCTTTTAGAACAAAAACCTAAAGAACAAGCTCCAACTTACCCTAACCCACAATCTTATCCCAAACAACCTATTGAAGTAGCTTCTCAATACATTCCTCACCAAAGTTCTTCAAAAATAAAAACTCTCGCATTAACCACTTTGATCGCCAGTACTCTCGCACTAGGCTATTCTTTCTTAAATGAAAACAAAACTAACCCCTGCACAGTAGACCAAAAAACAGGAATAATAAACTATCTCGCTCCAGACCCCAAAAAAGCAACATGCGGAATAAAAAAAATTTCTTATACTCCCAAGGGAGAAATTATCTCAGCACTTATAAACACAAACAAAGGACCTCTAGAAATCCAAGGAGACAACCCCTACCTACAAAACCCCACCATAACATCCTGCCTCGCAAAACTTCAAAAAATCTGCGCAGAAAAAAAATAATTACCCCAATAAAAACAGACACTTTAACCAAAAATTATCCTTTGTACATCTTTTTCAAATCTTCAATATCAAACTTCTTCATCTTAAGAAACGCTTGAGTCACTCGCGCAATCTTTTCTTTGTCACCGCTTGTCATCATCTCATTCATAACACTTGGAACAATTTGCCACGAAACACCATATTTATCCTTAAGCCACCCACACTGCTCAGCCTCAGGAACAGCAGACAATTTTTCCCAGTAATAATCAATCTCCTCTTGAGTATCACAACTAACTATAAACGAGAGCGTCTCACTAAAAGTAAAATCATGCGGAAGTGAACTATCCATTGCCATAAAACTCTGACCACACAATGTAAAACGTGAATGTTTAATAAATCCTTCCTTATCACCATCCTCTTTATTGTAAGGTACAACCACCTCAACTTTAGAATTCGGAAAAATACCAGTATACCTACCAATTGCCTCTTTTGTTTTACCAGCCACATCTTTTGTAAACATAAGAAGAGGAGTTATCTTCTGCTCCACCTTATGATATTCGCTCCAAGATAATTGCCATGACAACCCATATTTATCTTCCAACCACCCATATTTGTGCGCCCAAGGATATGCCTTATAAGGCATAAGCACCTTACCACCCCCTTCCAATTTCTTCCACACCTCATCTATCTTTTCTTCATTATCGAATACAACAAAAAAGGATATTGACGGATTGAATTTGAAATCTATCCCCCCACTAATAGCCATAAATTCCTGTCCTGAAAGATCAAACATAACAACATCGCAATCTCCAGAAGGTGTACCCGTAATCGTTGTTATATTTTTAACCTTTGAATTCTCAAACAAAGAAGTATAAAACACCGCAGCTTCCCTCGCTTCTTTATTGAACCATAAATGCGGCGTTATTTTTTGTATAGAACTTCCCCCATTCCCCTCCACATATTTTTTGAAATTATCTAAAATAGCCTGCCAACCAGATTTTTGCATTTCAAGTGAATGCATATTCTCCGCCTCAAAAGTTTCTGTTATCTTTGTTTCATTTTCTTTTGAAACAAACGATACTTTCACCTTTCTTCCATCATTAAGCCTATACTCTATCAATGTATTTTTATCAACAGTAGTATATTCTCCTGCAAAATCAAAACCTGAACTACCATCCTTTGCTTCCATGCGCGACAAAAACTTTCCACCAATATATACATCATTCTCTGATTTTGGTGTATGCCAGTCATCTGAAGCGTTGTTCCATTGTATAATATATTTAGGTTCAGTCCAAAAACTCCAAACTTTTCCTATCGGAGCATGTACAATTGTTTCAACAGTTATTGTTTCCATACTTTATTTCTCCCTACGATAATTTACCGACCGTGCAGTGATGTGTATAGAGAATGCGTTGTCTGGTTTGTAGTTACCTAGTATTTTATTTAAGGTGAAACTTATTTATATAATTTTCTTTCTTGTGTTTTTTGTACTGTGCACATACATTAAGTACATCCAACAAATTATAAAATCTTCTTCCAAGAAAGTCGAAATCAAAAAGAACGTGACCTCCTCTTCACTAAGACCTAGTTTCGCAACTCATTTGTTAGAAGGCGGTGCTGACAATTAGATACATTCAGTATTTACTAGGTCATAAAGACTTGAAAATGACACAAATCTACACATACATAGCTAATAAAAATATCAAAAGATTAGCAGACTTAATATAAGTTCTCTAGAATTATTTTTTCTAAAATAAAATTTGCCAAAAATAAGCCAAAACATTATTTTAGGTAACGCTAACTTTACAGCTCAAAAAAAGTATAATTTATATAACCCGCAGTAATTTTTATCTTATGCATCCTGCCCTCACTTATGCACTAAAAAAAGGAGCTAGCTACGCAGAGCTTCGCTCAATTGATGTAAAAAGAATAAATATCGAAACACAAGACAAACTCGTCAAAGAACTCTCTTCAAACGAAAGTGAAATGTTCGCTGTAAGGGTTCTCGCAAACGGAGGAGAAGGCATCGCATTCTCAACAAAAAACACCTATCAAGAAATGATAGACAAAGCCCTCATCGCAGCAAAAAACTTCACAAAATCTCTAGAATTCTCAAACTTAGATCAACTCAGAAAAAAAATAAAAACACATTACAAAACAGATCCTTCAACCATCTCACTCGAAGAGAAAAAAAAGCTCTTACAACACTTAGACCAAAGAAAAGAATTTAAAAAAATCCATTCCTGCCGCTTATTCTACACTGAAGTTACAAAAAAAAGCATCTTTGAAAATACCGAAGGAAGAGAACTCTCCTGGGATGACCTCGTTGTCGGTTTCGTCGTTCAAGCCTTTGCCAAAGAAGGAAAAACAACTGAAAACTTTTACGATGTCAAAAAAGCACATTGCGGCTTTGAAATTATGGATAACGCAAACTCCTTTGTGCACGAAACAATGAAGATGGCAGAATCCTTACTCAAAGCAAAACACATCAAAGGAGGAAACTATCCTGTCATTATCGACCAAAAACTCGGCGGCGTGTTCGCACATGAAGCTGTTGGACATTCCTGCGAAGCAGATATTGTTTTACAAGGAAGTTCTCTCCTAAAAGACAAACTTCAAAAAAAAATCGCTACAACCAAACTCACCCTCATCGATGACGGAACAAAAGAAGGATTCTATGGATGGGTTCCAATAGATGATGAAGGAGTCGAAGGACAAAAAACAGTCTTGATCGAAAAAGGTGTCTTAAAAAATTTCTTACACAGCAGAGAAACAGCTACCAGAATGAACATGCTTCCCACAGGAAACGGAAGATCAGAAGGATTAGGCGCGCCAGCTATTCCAAGAATGCGATGCACCTTTATAGAAGAAGGAGACTCGAATATCGACGAGATGCTCCAAGAAATGAAAAACGGCTACTACCTAAAAGGCACAGCAGGCGGTCAAGTAAACACCACAAACGGAGAATTTTTGTTTAACGCACAATATGGATATACTATTAGCAAAGGAGAAAAAAAAGAAATGATCAAAGGAGTTTCTCTACAAGGCTCTATCCTCGAAATATTACCCGCCATAGAACTCATCGCAAAAGATCTTTCATTCTCCCAGGGAACATGCGGAAAAAGCGGTCAGGGAGTTCCAGTAAGTGACGGCGCTCCCCACCTCCTCCTCAAAAAAATTCGTGTCGGAGGTCAAAAATGATCGAACATATAGAAGCTTACCTAAAAAAGAAAGTAGACAGCTATGAAATTTTCTACGAAAACATCGAAGTATTAAGCGTCGGAACACAACGAGGACAAGCAGACAATGTCTCAGAAGGAACAACTGAAGGCATCGGTGTTCGCGTTGAAATAAAAAAGAAAATAGGAATGGCAAGCACACTCAACCTCAAAAGATATAAAGAATGCTGCGACACAGCATTAAAATTCTCCAAAATAAACAGTCCAGACAAACACTTTGTAAAATTTCAAGAAAAACAGTCCTATAAACCAATAAAATCCCTCCAAAAATCACTACTAAACTTCAATTTTGAAGACGCCAAAACCTTTTGCGAAAACGTAAAAAAAGAAGTACAAAAACACAACAAAGAAATAAAAATACCTATCACTAATTACACCAAACTTCTCTCCCATATTCACATTATCAATTCAGAAGGAGTAGACGCAGAACGAATCAGTGGAATCAACAGCAGATTCCACGAACTCCTCTTAGGCGAAAATTCCCTGGGATTCTCTGACGAATCACTATCCCCTCTTGATCCACTCAAAGTCGCTCCTGAAGTAAACCGCCTCTTACTCCTAAAGAAAAAAAGCAACATACACACAGGAATAATGCCTATTCTCCTTCATCCAGAAGCACTCTCAGACCTTATGAGTGAAAGCTTACACTTCTCTTTCGACGCAGAGAATATCTTTTTTAAAAAATCAATACTCGCCTCTCAACTCGGTGAACGCGTCTTCGATAAAAAAATCTCCTTAACAGATGACGCGACCCTCCCAGGCTACATCCATTCAAGATCCTTTGACGATGAAGGTGCTGCCTCTCAAAAAAACATCCTTATCGAGAAAGGTGTTGTGAAAAATTTCCTCTATGACAGCTATTACGCACACGCGGCAAAGAAAAAAAGCACAGCAAACGCCTCCCGCACAGTCACTTCAACTCCAACTATCTCACCATCAAACCTCCTCCTCAGTCCAGGAACAAGCTCTCATGAAGAACTCTTAAGAACTATTGACCGAGGTGTCTATGTCAAAGGTTTAATGGGACTCCATACCATGGACGCTTCAACCGGAGATTTCTCTCTGAACATCTCTGAAGGACAACTTATTGAAAAAGGAGAACTCAAAGGAAGCTTGAGAAAAACAATGATCGCTGGAAATTTTTTTACGCTTTTAAAAGAAGTCGAAGCTCTAGGGGAAAAAATAGAATATACAGGACAAGGTCATTATCTTCCCCACCTCTTAGCAAAAAATGTTAAAGTAATCAGCTCGTAAGCACTCAAGCAATACTTCTTCCAGTTTTCAACGAAAACACAATA
>JAHFKM010000046.1 GCA_023245385.1 archaeon | reverse complement strand
CTTTAATTAAACGCATTGTTTCTTCAAAATCTTTTTCAGTCTCAGTAGGATAGCCGCAAATAATATCCGTCGCAATTGAAATGCCTAAAATTTCTCTTCTGAAGGCTTCAATAATTTTCTTAAAATCCATAACTGAGTGCTTTCTATTCATTTCTCTTAAAACTCTTTCTGAGCCTGCTTGTACTGGAATATGCAAAAACTTCAAAATCTTTTCACTCTTGTATACTTCAATTAATTCATCTAGAATAGGAAGCAAATGTCGCGGATTAGTCATTCCTACTCTGATCTTAAAATCTCCTTCAATCTTAATTAAATCTTTAAGTAAAGAGACTAATTTTGATTCTTTTTCTTTATCCAAGCCATACGCACCATTATCCTGTGAAGTTAAATAAATTGTTTTAATTCCACGCTTCACTGCTTGTTCAATTTCAGCCTTAATACTTTCAACAGGAAAACTCTTCACAAAACCCTGCGACAACTTGGTGATACAGAAATAGCAAACGTCAGCACAGCCCTGAGAAATTTGAATAGTAGCAATGCCTTCTTCTTTGTAAACTTTCGGTAAATTCGCTTTGTTTTCAAAACGCTTCTTCGTTAATGTTACAACTTCACCAGCCATCACTTTTTCAACAACACTCGAAATCTCAGTCATATGCATCGTGTTCACCAAGGAAGCATTCGGATTTAATTTTTTCAACATCTGCTCCTGCGCCCCAGCCATACACCCAGAAACAAGAATCTTCTTCTCAGGGAAATTTTCTTTAAACGATTTTAATTCTGCAACAATTTTATTCTCCGTTGCCCCTTTCACTGTACACGTATTAAAAATCACTAAATCTGCTTCTTCATCCAACTTTACTAAGGTATTTCCCTTTTCCAGAAGAAGACCAGCGATGATCGCTTCATTATCTTGATTCGCTGTGCAACCCCAAGTCTTGATATGAACGTTCACCATTCCCTTAACAGAAGATGAAAGATTTTTATTACTTTCCTTCTTTGCATTCTTTCCCCAACACTTTAAAAATTAAAGCACTAATACTTTTCCGGAGATATTTCGGATCCACAACAATAAACCAGAGCATCACCCCTTTTCCCAATAATCTTTCACCAAGCGCATACGCTCTCACTTCTTTATTTTCTTCAGCAAGAAGAAAAATTTCATTCTCTTCGAGCAAGAGCTTAAAATAACTTTTTGTAGGAACCCAACCAGTTGGACCTTTCAATTCTTTGATCTTGCTTAGTCTAGCACAAACAGCAGCGTCCTTTTCTGTTCCTCCTCGAATAGTGAGCATTTATTATTCTTTTAATTAAAACTATAAAATACTTTGCTTCTTCCAACTTCTAAGGAGGAGGTTTGCTTTGTAGGTCTAATTTTAATGATTATTTTTACCACTTTTTTTCCATCTGCACTGTTGCTACTTTTTAGTTTTTCAACTTCTTTTTATACAAGTAGCTCTTCGAAACACAAATGAGTTTTCACAATTATGGATCAACAGATGTTTCTCGCTGTCCTTTATGCAGCAAATCAGCGCTCGCAAAAACAAAAGCAGGGATTTCTGTTTGTAAAGATCATACTTCTTTTGAATTTCCAGATCTAAAATGTACCTGCAAAGAATCGATGAGCCTCAAAGAAGGAAGATATGGACCATTCTGTCTCTGCAGCCGTTGTGGAATTATGAATCTGCGCAAAGCTCTTGAAGTAAACAACGTTAATCTTACTTCTTTCAACACAAACAAACAGGAAATTTTAGTAGACGCGAAAAACGCACACTTATTTGGGCTACGATAAATTTCAGGCGAGGATATTGATTTTCTAAGAACGAAATATATAAAAATAAGAACAAAATAATTCTTTTATGTCTAAAGATCTTGTTTCAGAGCTCAGTGCTGAAGAAAGAGTAAGACTCAACTTTTCACTGGATTGTGTTTCTCCAAATGATGGAAAATATCGAAAAGCGTCACAAGCACTTGCTTTTTTTCTTAGTCCAAGAGCAGAATGGATCGCTTGTGCATTTGTGCAACGCGCATTGTTAGAAACAAGAATAGAACTTGGGCATGTGCATGAGAGTCATTTAACACACTTCGAAAAGGCTCTTGAAAAAATCGATCCTGCGAACATTTCTCTTCTTGAAGAGAAAATAACAAAACATGATCAGCTTGCATTGCTCGAAGAGTTTGGAAGGTTTATTCCTCAAGAGACAAAAGCCTTACTCCATCCGGGAACAACATCTTACGATATTCTCGATACTGCCCGCGCTTATCTTTTCAAAAAGGCTTGGAAAGATGTCCTTCGTGGAGAAATAGGGAAAAGTATTCTCAAACTTGCTGGGCTCGCAGAACAATCATTAGACATTCTCCAAGTCGGAAGAACACATTTGCAAAATACCTCACCAGTTCCTTTCGGAACAACACTTGCTGCTTATAGCGCGAGACTCGCAGAAAGAACAGAACGTTGTGATGAAACATTTGATAGATTAAAAGGAAAAATCTCAGGCATTGTCGGAACAGGAGCAAGTATTGAGATGGTTGTAGGAGATTCTTTGGCTTTTGAAGAAAAAGTTCTTGCAAAACTAGGACTAACACCAGACTATACTGCTACACAGATTGTACAAAAAGAAGCACTCGCAGATGTGGGAAACAGTCTTGTTACACTTATGCATGTGCTCGAAGATTTTTCAGAAGACATTCGTTTGCTTTATTCTACAGCAATCGGAGAAGTTACATCGCGAGATAATGCTACAAGACTTGGAGGCTCAAGCGCAGACGCTCTAAAAAATAATCCCATTGACTACGAAAACATTTCAGGAAAAGCAGCACAGATTGAAAGTGGAATGCGCGTCCTTTACACAATGATCTCTTCTAATTTTCAGAGAGACTTACGCGGATCAATACAAGCACGATACCAACCCCAAGGAATGATCACAGAAATATACGAATCATTTACTCGCCTCAACAGAGCGCTCGAACAACTTTCTTTAAACGAAGATCGCATTCGAGAAAATTTACAAACAGTGCGAGATAATCCTAGCGAAGCAATGGTCGCAATCTTAAGAGGAGAAGGGTGGGCTCATTCTCATTATGGTGTTGGACATGACTTTGTGAAAGAAATTGGGAAAAAAAGGAAAGGGAGAAAACTTTTGGAAGTTGCGCTCGAAGATCCTGAATTTACAAGGCTTTACGAAACACTCTCAGAAGATAAAAAAGATATCCTTCAAGGACAATTAGAAAAGTATACAGGCTCAGCAAAACAACGAGCACTAAAAAACATCGCTTATGCACGAAGTGTGATTCAGTAATAGGTAATTGTTTAGCTACCTAGCTACTGGAGTAGCTAAAAAAAGATAAGGGAGCTGTCTCTTAGAATGTTCTCGGGGTTAAAGAAAGGATGAAAAAGCGTGAAGATTCCCCCAGAACTAGACAACCTGAGTAAAAGAGATTTGATTCAGATTATTCTTGAACTTCAACAGCGTCTTCTGGCGTATGAGAATGCTCATACGCCTCCTTCTCTGCAGAAGGGACAACGTCATTATCCTAAACCTGAAGGCTCTTCTGGGAAGAGAGGAGATCCTGCGGGTCATGAAGGAACAACACGACCTCAACCAGAACCGACAGAGACAAAAACGCTTCAACTTACTTCTTGTCCTAAATGCAATCATCGTCTACGAATCCTGAAACGTGTGGAGACACGTATTGTAGAAGAAACTCCAGAACTACAACCCCTTCGTGAGATCAAATTCTTGATTTCACATTATCATTGCGCGAATTGTAATGAAGAAGTTGTTCCTACACATCCTGAACTTAAACGTGCGAACAAACACTTACCCACACCTCCTGAGATCTTTTTTTTATTCACCGATTTTATTACCTAACGACTTGCTAATACTAGAGTAACAAATGGTCTTACGATTATATAAGTTCTGCGCGCACTTGGCGCGGGTGTCGCGAGCAAAACCTTTAATCAAAAAAAGTTCTTATTCACTTATAAAACAGGTTTATACCCTGTTTTAAAAAATCTACTCACGTCAAAATAGTTTTGTCGCTACCCCATTTTTTAGAAGAATTTACACAACGACTCTGTCGCCCTCTTTGGGAGCGGTTCGGTCATTCAAATTCTTCGGACTAAAGTCCGCGAAGGGTTTCTGACCATACCTCGTCTAAACAATTTCATGGCTTTAGATCAGGGAGCACAGTTTACACCTCTTTATGATTCATCACATTCCATTTCTTTTTATGTATCATATTTCTCCTCCTGTTACTCCACCAAAAATCTATTTTTTTTTGCGGCGGCCACATAACGAAAGAGAACACAAACTGTTTTGCGGGATTATATACCTTTTAGTATCAAGCGATCCTACCAACAAGTAACAAGTCTAAGACTGACCCAAAAAAAGTTCAAAGGTTAGGATCTTCGTAAAAGGTAGTTGTATCAAAAAAATTGAGGGATGTTCTGACGATTTTCTAAATATTATTGAAAAGAATTTCCAAAAAATGAAAAGTTAGAATCCTTGAAACAGGATGTAGCCATGAACAGTCTTTAATAGGATTTATCAAAGTTGAGTCTGCTGGAGTGTGGATCTGAATCCTGTAGGTATAGGAGGGCTTATATATGTGTTTACACTTATTTACACATGGAGGGTATGGAACATGACTAATATGACTATTACTATTACAGAGGATTTGAAATTGGAATTGCAAAAGCATAAAGAAGTTAATTGGAGTGCTGTGATGAGAAAAGCAGCGGAAGAGCATATTCGTAAAATTCATTTGGCTGAAATGCTGGCGAAGAAAAGTAAATTCACGCAAAAAGATGTGAAAGAACTGGACAAATTAGTGAAGCAAGGATTAGCAAGAGAACATGGTCTCTGAGAGAATGATTCTTGTCATTGATAGTAATATTATTTTTTCCGCCCTCTTAAAAGATAGTTTTACGAGAGCGTTGTTAATCAGTTCTCCGTTTACGCTTTATGCACCTGAAAATCTTATTACGGAAATCAGAAAGTATGAAACTGAAATTATCGTAAGAACAGGTTGAGCAAAGATGAATTCGAACTTCTTTTTTCCCTAATAACAGAAAATATACAAATTATAGAAAAAGGCGAATATCTGGACAAGATTGAAGAGGCGAACACTCTAATTGGAAGCAAAGACAAAGGAGATATACCTTTTCTTGCCTTAGCACTTAGTGTTTCCAATGATGGGATCTGGACACAAAACACCAAACACTATGCATCCCAAAAGAAAATAAAAACTTGGACAACACACGAACTCACAACAAAAATAAACTTCGTAAAAAAGCCAACACCTTCTAGCAACCACGACGAGTTAAAATAATACTTTGAACATTTTAGAATTTATTAAAACTTGCGCACAGAGATGCATTAAAAGAGAGCCTGAGAATCAAGTAAAAATTCCGTTTCTGGCGTTGTCTTTCAGGTGCTGAGTCTATAGTTGTAGGCGTTTGCTTAGAAGTATGACGCCGACGGCAAAAACCAAACACAAAGCAAGTGTTCTCTTCCGACTCAAAAATTCAACAGCTTTCAACATACAACCATTATTCATTCTTAGTTATATAAAATCATCCTTGCTGCTAACAAGTAACGAAACTCAAGATGAACCAAAATTTCTCTCCAAATCTAAAAACAACGAATGGACTTAACTAACCTGTTCTTTAGAAAAGTGTTTTCCATTTTTTATGAGGAGAAAAATCATTGGTGCCAAAAAAAGTATAATTCCACTTAACAGATAAGCTGTACCAATTGTATAAATGTCTGCAAGATACCCTATAAAAGGACTAAAGATTGCAATACCCATCTGAGTCACAATACTAGCTCCAGAAAGGACTGTTGCTCGTTGACTTGATTTCGTTTCTCTGTTGATTAATTCTTCATTTACAGGTGCTTGTAAACCATACATCAATCCCAAACCTATTTCTGCTAGAACAATTCCAAGTATTGACCCTATAGCTGCAAAAATAAATAAGACCGGGGTTAAAAGAACACAAACTATTAACGTTTTTTTATCCCCCACTTTTTCAGAAATTTTATGCGATAAATAATACCCTAATGAACTGAACGCGTAACTTATTGTAAAAAAATACCCAAAATAGTAAACAGGTATCTCCTTAAATTTAAAAAAGACAGGATACAAAGAAAACAGACTTTCACTTATCCCATAAAAAATAAAACCTCCAAGAAAAATTAATAAAAGTTGCTTACTCCCCCACACAATCTTAAAAGAATCACTCAAATGAACTGAGAGTTTCTTCGCTTTTATATAGGGAGGTTCTTTTAAAAAAACGGTAATAGTCAACGTAATCAAAAAAGGGATTGCAGTAAGAAGGATTGGGATTCTAAAAGAAATAAAAGCTAAATATCCACCAACCAGACAAGCAACTCCCAAAAAAATCTTACTCCAAGCATACATCACTCCAAAAACTTTTTTATAATAAACCTCTTTATTCTCAGCACGCAAAGTATCATACAACAACGCACTCTCTGTCCCGCTCGCTAAACTTCTTGCAAGAGCACTAGCCACAGCAAAAATAAGAAAGATAAACATCGTTTTCCCTATAAAAAGAAAACTTAACGCAACAAGATCAAACACTCTCGCTAAAACAAGGGTTCTCTTCCTGCCAAATAAGTCGGCTAAAACACCAGTAGGAATTTCAAAAAAAGCAAAAGCAACCGCCTCCACAGAAAGAATAATTGCCACATTCTTCACAGAAAAAAGACTCTGTTGCATATACAACACCCAAATAGGCAAAAAGAAAAGCAAATCCCCCACTTTAGAAAAAAGAAGTAAAGGCACATTTCTAGACTTAATCCCCTCTTTCTTAAAAAACATAAATTACCAATCCCATAATCCCTTTAAACAACT
>JAHFKM010000045.1 GCA_023245385.1 archaeon | reverse complement strand
GCGGAGGTTTCCTTGTCCTGGAATAAATGAACTGATACCTAAAAGAAAAAGGTGTGTGTCTTTGAATGTTTTTTTAAGATGAAGATGTGTTTGGATGAGGAGATCTGTTCCTTTTTCTTTGCAGATACGTGCTGCGAAGAGGATGTTATGGCTTGTGAGATCTGCTTTTTTTCCTTTGAAGCGTTCTTTGTCAAAAAAAGGATAAACAATGAATTTTTTTCCAGTGAGTTTTTTTGGGATGAGAGTGTGCATTAATGGTGAGGTGGGGATAAAGAGATCTACGGGAGAAAGTGCGAGGAGGTTGAAAGATTTTTTTAAGAATCCCATCATATGGAGATAATACATTTTTGGGTCTGAGACGATGAGAACTAATTTTTTAGTGGGATGGAAGAGTTTCCAGAGTGCTCCGGTAAAGATTTGTGATCCTCCTTCGCAGAGGAGGAGGTCTGTGGATGAGGGTATTTTTTTTAGGGTGAAGAATGATTTGAGCAGTCGGGAAAGAGTGGGAATAGAATGAGAAACTCTGTCATTAATAAAGTGTGCGTTGACTGATCTTGCCCATGCTGCATGTACTCTGTGGGGGGAGTTGTATAAAAAACTGATGTACATAGTGGTGGAATGAAGAAAAAGTATTTAAGCGTTTTTGGAGATGTATTTTTTTAAGAATGTCTCTAACCATGATAAGTTTATTTTAAGTCTTTTTTCTAGTTCTTTGAGCATGACAAGGTCGTGTGTTTCGAGGATTCTGAAGAAGAGGATAAAGAAAATATAAGTGAGGGTGAAGAATGAAGAGATAATGAGAAGTGTAAAAATAGGGGAGAGTGAAAGTGAGTGTAGGAGGAAGAAGCTGATAAGTGTTGCGAGTGTTGCGGCGGAAAGTTCTTTAAAGAAGAAGCTGTCAAAGAGACGAACTGAAGTAAGTTTATAGGTGATAATAAAAAAGATAATGCTTACAACAAGGTAAGAGAGGGATGTCGCGAGTGCTGCTCCAGCGATTCCATAGTGAGGGATGAGAAGAATGTTTAAGAGAATATTAAGAATTGAACCTGCGCTTGATGCGTAGAGGATTGTTGTTGTTTTTTCGTAGATGAGGAGGATGTTGTTTGAGATGAGTGCGATATAGTAAATAAAATATCCTAGGGAGAGTATGATAAGAACTGCTGCTCCTGATATGTAAGATGCTCCAAAGAAGAGATGGAGGAGGGGGACAGAGAGAAGAATGAAGAGAGAAAGAAGTGCTGCGTTTGTGAGGGTGATCCATTTGACTGCGATGCGGTAGACAGTGTTGAAGTCTTTGAGATTATTTTGTGCGTAGAGTCCTGTGAGAACTGGTAAGAAGAGTGCGAGGAGTGCTTGGGGGAAGAGGTACATCATTGCTGCTGTTGGTGCTGCTGCGTTGTAGATGCCGACGTCTGTTGGTGTTTTAAAATATCCAATAAGAAGAGTGTCTGTCCAAAGCATAACAAGAATAGTGAGGTTGTTAATGACAAGAGGAAGTGAGTAGGTGAGAAGTTTTTTGAGGGTGTAGCTTGCTTTGGTTGTGTTAAACTGTGGAAAGACTTTAGAAGTATAAAAAAGTGCCATAAAAAATGAGATGAGGAGTGCGAGGTCGAAGGCGATGGTTGCTCCGAGGAGTTTGTATCCTAAGATAAGGAAGAGGAGGGTGAATAAAACTTTGGTGAGTGTTTCTACGATGTTTCGGGAGTAAATTTCGTAGGTGACATTTTCGAAGGCGCGGATGATATTAAACAAAATATTTTTGACCGCGTCAAAGGGGATGACGAATGAGATGATTTTGAAAACGAGTCCGAGTCTTGGTTCGTGGAAGAATGAGTTTGCGATCCAGTCTGAGAGTAGGAAGACGAGTGTTGCAAGTATTAAAGAAAAGAATGTGGTGATTCCTGTTGCGGAGAGGATGGTTCCTTTAATGTTTGAGTAATCTTTTTTAGTGCGATAAAAAGAGATGTAGCGGAGAACTCCTTGGTTTAATCCGAGCATTGCGATGATCATTAAAACATTAAAGAGCGCTAGACCAAGAGAGAGTAGTCCGTATTCTGCTGGTCCGAAGCGTGCTGCGATAAGTCTGTAAGCGTATCCTAGAATTTTAGAGATGAAGATTCCGACAAAGGCAAGGATTGTTCCGTGTGCGATTTTTTCAAGAGCTTGATCAGTTGTGTTCATATTAAAGTTTTTTTTTGAGAAGCTGTTTAATATAGCTTGTTGTTCTTGACAAGTTCTAGGTCTGATTGTACCATGAGTGATACGAGTTGTTTGAAGTTAAGTGTTGGTTTCCATCCGAGGATGCGTGTTGCTTTGGAAGAATCTCCGACAAGGTGATCAACGTCTGCTGGTCTGAAATATTTTTGATCAACGACGACAACTGTTTTTCCAGTATGGGAATCTATTCCTTTTTCTTCGAGTCCTGTTCCTTCCCAATGTAAAGTGATATCGACAACCTTGAATGCTTCTTCTACAAATTCTTTGATTGAGTGGGCTTGTCCTGTGGAAATAACATAGTCGTCTGGTTCTTTTTGTTGGAGCATGAGCCACATTGCTTGGACGTAGTCTGCTGCGTATCCCCAGTCTCGTTTTGTGGTGAGGTTTCCAAGATGAAGAGGTGTTGTGCTTCCGTGATGAATTTTTGCTACTGCGTGGGTGATTTTTCTTGTGACGAATTCATATCCTCTGCGGGGGCTCTCATGATTGAAGAGGATTCCTGAGCATGCGAAGATATTGTAGCTTTCACGATAATTTTTAGTGATGTAGTGTCCGTAGACTTTAGCAACGCCGTAGGGGCTGCGTGGGTAAAAGATTGTTTTTTCGTTTTGTGGTGTTTCGAGGATTTTACCGAACATTTCTGAGGAGGAAGCTTGGTAGAATTTCACGTTTGGTTTGTGTTTTCTGATTGCTTCAAGGATTTTTGTGACTCCTGTTCCTGTAACGTCTGATGTTAAGACTGGTTGGTTCCAGGATGTTGCGACGAAGGATTGTGCCGCGAGGTTGTAGACTTCGTCTGCTTGTGTTTCTTTGATGGCTTCATCAAGTGAGGACTGATCGGTAAGATCTCCTTGAACAATAGTGATGTTGTTTTGAATATGTCCGATGCGTTCGAATGTTTCTGTGCTTGATCTTCTGACCATACCATAGACATTATATCCTTTACTGAGGAGAAATTCTGCGAGGTAGGATCCGTCTTGTCCGGTAACGCCGGTTATCAAAGCGTTTTTCATAAAGTGGGAAATTTGCGGTAGGTATATAAGATTTTCTTTAATAAAAAAGAGAGATGAAAATTACGATTATTGGTGCGTTACCTCCGTATAAAGGAGGGATTTCTCAGTTCAATCAGGTCTTGGCGGAAAAGTTAAAGAAAGATCATGAGGTGCAGGTAATAAGTTGGAAAAGGATGTATCCGAAGCTTGTTGTAAAGAATCAGCCTGAAAATCCTGAGAATCCTCTTGGGAGTTTTGTCTTGCATTATGCGAATCCTGTTTCTTGGTATGAGGCGGGAAAGATGATGAAGGAATTTGGAACTGAGCTGATTATTTTTACTTGGTTAACCCCTTTGTCCAGTCCTGTCTACACGACATTAGTAAAGATAATAAAGGGGATGACGAAAGCGAAACTTGTTGCAATTTGTCATAATGTGCTTCCGCATGAGAAAACACCGTTGGATATTCCTTTAGCGAAGTTTTTTTTTAGGAATGTTGATTGTGCGATTGTTCATTCTTATGAGGATGAGAGAAATTTGCAGGTGTTGAATAGGAATCTTAAGATAAAGAAGGCGTTTCTTCCGATTTTTCCTGCGCCGTTTGGAAAAGAAAAACCTAAAGCTTTGTCTTCCTTGGAGTTAAGGAAAAGTGTGATCTTGTTTTTCGGGTTCGTGAGACCATACAAAGGGTTGATGTATCTTCTTGATGCGATGCCATTAATTTTGAAAGAGCTTGATCTTGATTTGTTAATTGTTGGAGAATTTTGGGAGGATAAAAAAGAGTATTTTGAAAAAATAGAGAAGCTAGAAATAAATGATCATGTGAAAATAGTTGCTGAGTATGTTGCTGATGAAGAAATGCATTGGTATTTTAAGGTTGCTGATGTTGTTGTCTTGCCTTATATTTCTGGGACACAGTCTGCGGTGATTCAGACTGCGTATTTTTTTGATAAGTCTGTGATTAGTACAAGGGTTGGTGGGTTTGAGGAGGCGGTTGAAGAGGGGAAAACTGGTTTTCTTGTTGCTCCTGAAAAGAGTGGTGATCTTGCGAAGGCAGTGATAAGGTTTTATGAAGAAAAGAAGAAAGGGGTGTTTGAGGAGAATGTGAAGAAGGAAAAGGAAAGGTTTTCTTGGGAGAGATATAGTGAGATTTTGCTTACTTGAAGTGGTGCATATTTTTTTAACTTTTTATAGAGTTTAATCTTTTTATAAGTTTTTATTTTCTTCTTTTTGTTATGTCTAAAGCTATTTCAGATGAAACAAGAGTGTTAATTTTAAAGCTAGATCAAGAAGGGTTGTCAACGAAAGAAATAAGTGAACAAACAGGGTTAAGTAAAGGAACTGTTCTAGTTAGTTTTTCTGTTGGTCGGTACTTGGCTGATTATGGTTATTTGATTGGGAGTAGAGAAACAAAGTCATTTGAAGAATATTTTTGCTGCTACTTTTGTCATAGACACAGGATCGAGTAAAATGTTAGAGTACATTTGGTTTGCGAGTGGGCATGCGCATTTTTTTTCATGGATGTATTTTCTTACGTCTCGTGCTTGTGGTGAGTGCCAGAGTTCGTCAAAGTTATAATGTACTTTTCTTAAGTTTCCGAGAGGTTTGGAATATCCTAAAACACAACAAGGCCAGACTTCTCCTTTGGCGTTGATATGAACGTTTGAGATTCCTCCGTAGCAGGGTATTATTTGTGTTTTTTCTGCGAGTGTTTTAGTAGTGAGTTCATAATAAATAAGTCTGAATGCGAACATTGCTTTGGAGACGTCTTGTGAGGTGGAGAGGTGTGCTTCTGAGTATTTTTTGAAGTGTTCTATTGCTTGTGCGTATTCTTCTGAACTTGGTGTGATAGTATCGGTTGTGTTGAACATTTCAAAGCGTTGTTCCGCGACTTCGCTGATATAACTATCCAGAGGAAGTGTGGATGCGAATGCGACGACGTCTGGAATGTCTTTGAGGTTCATTTTTGAGATGACGGTTCCTAATCCTACTTTAAGGTTGGGATATTCTTTTCTTAGAGCGAATAATCTGTTGAGTGTATCCATGAGTTTTTCGAAGTTTCCTTTTACCCCGCGAAGTTCATCGTGTCTGTGTCCGACGCCGTCATAGGAGGGTTTGATAGTAAAGGGAATAGTTCCATATCCTTCTGCTTTCATGATTTCTAAGATTTGTCTTGTTCTTTTTTCTATGAGTTGGGGCATGAGCGCGTTTGTTGGTGTGTGAATTACTTTTGGGGATAAGTAGCGGCAGGCGAGTCTGACAATTTCGTGGATGTCTTGTCGAAGAAAAGGTTCTCCTCCTGAGATGTTGAAGAAGTAGACGTGGCCGAGGGATTTGAAGATTTTTTCTACTTCTTCGAGGGTGAGGTCGTCTTTGGCGAGTGTTGGGTTTTTTTGGTAGACAAGTCCGATGTTACAGCTTTTGCAGAGGGATTGGCAGGCGGTAGTGATGGAGTAAGTAAGTGTGACTGGTCTTGGTGTTTTGATGAGTCCTCTTTTTGCGAGTTTGTAGGCTGCTATTTTTGGGACAAGTTCTGTTGCTGTGATCATAGGATGAGAAAGGGTTGTGGATTTAAATAAGTTTCTGAGTAAAATTGTTGATGCTCGATTGCTAATCTAAGAAAGAGAAAGATACGTAAAAAATGATTGGTAGGGTATATTTCACTCTTAGAAACAGGTTAAGCTAAAGAGTATATTTTTAAAACTTTCTTCTTTGTGTTGTTGAATGAAAAAGTTTTTACCGTATCTTGTAATTGTTCTTGTTGCGATCTTGGTGTATGTAGACATTTTTTTGAATCCTGGTTTTTTGGTGAAGTCTGACAGTCCTGTGCATATGGTTGAGGTGAAGTATCTTGTGGATGTTTTGATTCCGAAGTATCATTGGATTAATGGGTGGTATCCGTATGAGTTTGTGGGGAATCCGACGCAGATGTATTCCTATCAGCTGGGTGTGTGGCTTGTTGGGTTTTTGTATTTTTTAGGAATACCTATTTTCTTAGCGTATAAGCTTGGGATTCTTCTGTCTGTGATCGCGTTGTCATGGAGTGTATTTTATGTGTTGAGGAAACGTGTGTCTATTTTTGCTGCTTTGTTTGTTGCTGTGGTTTTACTTTTTTTGAGAGATTTTATTAAAGTATTTTTGGCTGGGATGTGGGCGCAGGCTTTGGCTCTTTCTTTATTGATACTTTTATTAGATTATCTTACTTCTAGAGAAGTAAATATGAAGTCAGCGGTGGGAGCGAGTATGTTGTTAGCGGTGATTATTCTTGCGCATCCTTTTGTGACTGTTGCTGCTGGATGTTTGGTAGTTTGTTCATTTTTTTTGAGTGTAAAAAAAGAAAAATTAAAAGAGAATATTTTCTTTCACCTAGTAATTTTTGTTCTTGGGATAGCGTTATCCTGGTTTTATTTGTATCCTTTTTTTGATACCTTTGGTTGGTTTGGGACTGAGTATGGGTGGGGGCTTGGTTCTTCTTTGGGTGAAATAATGTACAAGTTGGTTGGAATTTTTTTTTCTTTGAAGCCTTTTACAATAATTTTTTTATCGTTAAAAGGGGGTATTTGGGAGCTTGTAAAAACAATAGGGATAGTGTTTTTTGAAAATCTACCTGTGATGGTGGTGAATGTTTTTGCAGGTATTGGAGTGTATAATTATGTAAAGTATGAAAAGAAAAATCGTTTTTTGGATCTTACATTTTTGTTTATGA
>JAHFKM010000002.1 GCA_023245385.1 archaeon | reverse complement strand
TCATAAAAAAAGTATAGTTTCTAATCACTTCTAAACACACCAACATCATTGACTGCAACAAATAAATACCCTTGACTATAGGCAAGTCCGATAATCTTTTTATGAGGAACACCTTCAACATTTTTCCATGTTACCCCATCATCAAAGCTAGCAAATACTCCATACTCTGTTGTTCCAACAAAAACTGTCCCAAAAGGATCAATGACAATACTTTCAACTTTATGTTTCAAAGATGTGGAAGACCATTTCTCACCATCACCAGAAACAAAAAGACCATCCATTGTTCCTGCAAATACTTTTTTATGAGGACTTACTTTGACAGTATCCACATCTAAAGAAGTTAAACCACTATTAACAGCATGCCAAGACTTTCCTTGATCAGTACTTTTGTAAACCCCAAGTGTCTTTTCCGTCGGCGGAAGACCAGTCTCTTCATGTGTCGTTGTTACATACACTACATTAGGATCATTAATATCAAACGCAACATCATGAAGACTTGTGTGTGTCCCTGCAGGAAATCCCTCTTCAGATACTTGCCATGTTTTTCCACCATCACCACTTCGAACAATCTGTGCACCAGGCAAGTCCTTATTATCCGGACCCATCGCAGGATCAAAAAATTCTGGAGAAGTACCAGCAATAACAAGATTAGCATCATACGAACTTACCCCAATACCATGATAATGTCTCCTCACCCCAGTCACAGACCATGTTTTTCCATAATCACTACTTTTTGTTATACCAAAACGTCCTGTAAGAAAAATATTAGACGCAGTATCAGTCACCATTCTCATTGTATAATGAGCTATATCAAATGAACCTGCTTCTTCAGGCCCACCACTAATAAATTCAAACGACTTTCCACCATCAAGCGAACGATAAACTCCACGAGAACATTCAGTCCCAAGATATATATTATTATAGTTGTTCGGATCCACAGCAATAGTATCAACATCACGATCATAAAAATTTCCTTCAATCTTTCTCCAATGATTACCCCCATCAATAGTTTTATAGATCCCTTCACCAAGCGTTGAAGAAGGAAATGATTCTCCATGAAATGACCACTGCCAAATATTTGTTCCACTGAGAATACTATCAGGATTTGTAGGATTAATCGCTAATGTACCTACATCAAGATTCTGAATTCCATCACTCCTTCTCACCCATGTTGTTCCCCCATCAGTACTTTTGTAGACCCCATCATCAGCAGTTCCAGCATACACAACCATAGGATTAGAAGGAGAAATAACAACCGTGCGTGTATTTCTTCCGATAACTGTTTCAAATTGTCCTGCTAAATCTTTTCGTAACACCCCTAAGGATGTAGCTAAGAATAAAATATCATGACTTTTTGCAATCTTCATCACTTCACCTTCTTTATACTCATTGATCCAAGACTTTCCACCATCACGCGATACAAACAAGCCATGACTTCGTGTTCCAACATAGATCATCTCTTTTTCTGCAACAATAGGACCAATAGCATCTCCAATACTGGATAATTCAGACCATGTTTCTCCCTCATCAGTACTTTTCCATAATTTTCCTTCTTCAGTTCCAATATACACTTTCTTCGGATCAGACGAATCAAGAGCAAGACCAAATAATGAGACCTTAAAATCCTTAACTTGCCTGTACTGATCTTTTACTCCCTTACTGATTCTTCCGTGAACATCAATAGCCAAAACTGTGTCAGCATTTCTCGGATCTATCACAACACTATTCATGTGCGTGCCACCAAAATTATCATCAAAATACACACGCTGCCACGTCTCTCCAGTATCTGTACTTTTCCACAACCCCATAGCATTCACGTTCGACGCCAAGTAAAGAATATTAGGATTAGACTCTGAAAATTTAATATCACTAATATGCCCACCAGGAAGCTCAGCAAGAGGATGCATGACTGGAAGCGAAGTAAACCCTAAACGGATTGCTTTCACAGGAAGAGAGGATTGAATAGTATCTTGATGAAACTCTTGAGAATCTGGAATTTTATGAAATTCAGTTTTAGCACAAGCTGCGAGAAATAACAAGAGAATAAATAAATACCCCTTTTTCATAAAGATAATCACTCATCTCACCCTATATATCTCTTTCCAACCTCAGTACTTATTTAGCCCCATCAAACAGAGGTCGAATTTAACTCCTTTCTAATTAAAGGTTTTAAGAATTTCAGAAAAGAAGACCAAACTGAGCTCTTATTAGAAAAATTTAAGACCGAGCTAAAACAATTACCAATCTCAAAAAGAAAGTCACTAATAAGATCGTTTAGCAAAGCAGCTTTTGAGTGAACTGATATCATTCAGAAAAAAAATGCGCCGACCGGGATTCGAACCCGGGTCATCAGCTTGGAAGGCTGAGATATTTGTCCACTTGAAGACTTCTCTTCAAAGGTCTAACCACTATACAATCGGCGCTTAACTCGGTGTTTTAAAAAGGAGATTATAAAACTTTCTAAAGACAAAATTTAAAGAAGTTTTAAATAAGACTCTTTTATTCCAAAAGCTTATGGAAACAAAAATAATATTAGTCACAGGAGGAGCCGGATTCATCGGAAGCCATCTCTGTGAATACCTCCTTAACCGAGGTCATAGCGTCATCTGCATGGACAACTTCTTTACAGGTCAAAAGAAAAATATTAATCCTTTAAGAGGCCACCCTGACTTTGAAGTAATTAGACACGATGTAACCCTAAAATTCCACATCCATTGTGACCAGATTTTTAATTTAGCATGTCCTGCTTCTCCAATCCATTATCAATTTAATCCAGTAAAAACAATTCTGACAAGCACTCTTGGAATGGTAAATGTTTTAGAAAACGCAAAACAGGCAAATGCTAGAGTCTTACAAGCATCTACTTCTGAAATCTATGGTGATCCCAAAATACACCCTCAAACTGAATCCTACTGGGGTCATGTAAACCCTATCGGCCCAAGATCCTGCTACGACGAAGGAAAACGAGTTGCTGAAGCTTTATGCGTAGAATATAATAGACAAGAAGAAGTTGAGATTAGAATCGCGAGAATCTTTAATACTTATGGAACAAAAATGGCTGTTGGTGATGGTCGTGTTGTTTCTAATTTCATCGTACAAGCTTTAAAAAATCAAGATATTACCGTTTATGGAAATGGAAAGCAGTCAAGATCTTTTTGTTACATTTCCGATTTGATCGCAGGTTTATACAAATTAATGAACAAAGAAGATTTTATAGGTCCGGTGAATCTCGGTAACCCCCATGAGTTCACAGTGTTAGAATTAGCTGAAAAAGTAATTCAAATTACCGATTCTTCTTCAAAAATTATTTTTAAAGAACTCCCAGCTGACGATCCTACACAAAGAAGACCAGACATTACTCTCGCGAAAGAAACTCTCGGATGGGAACCAAAAATAATGCTTGAAGAAGGACTAGGACATACAATTGATTACTTTCGCGGTTTGTTGAATAAGAAACTTTAAATAACGCTCTTCGTAAAAATAGTTTTATGGAGTTCTATCAAAAAGAGAGTAATGAAGTTTTAAAAGAATTAAATAGTTCCCAGAAAGGATTAACCAACAAAGAAGCTGCAACAAGATTAAAAAAATATGGCCCAAACCTTCTTACAAAAACAAAAAAAATTTCAGCTCTCAAACTCTTCTTAACACAATTCAAAAATTTTATCGTAGGAATACTAATTCTCGCAGCACTTATCTCCTTCTTCTTAGGAGAACACGTAGACGCAGTCGCCATCGGTTCCATCGTTCTCCTCAACGGAATCTTAGGATTCATCCAAGAATTCAAAGCTGAAAAAGCAATCGAAGCACTCAAAAAACTTTCAACACCAAAAGCAAAAGTACGCAGAGAAGGAACAATCAAAGAAATCGATGCAACACTCCTCGTTCCAGGAGACATTATCCTCATCGAAGAAGGATGCTTTATCCCTGCAGACGCACGTCTTATCACTCAAGCCTCTCTCTCAGTAGATGAATCAGCACTCACCGGAGAATCAGCTCCCGTACCTAAAAACACAGACATTCTTAAAAAAGTAGTTCAAGTCTCTTCTCAAAAAAATATTGTCTTCGCAGGAACTATCTCCTCCCGCGGCAGAGCAGAAGCTGTTGTTTTCTCAACAGGATTTAAAACAGAATTAGGAAAAATCGCAAAAGAGCTAGAATCAATCGAACATGAACAAACACCACTCCAAAAACAACTAAGGTTCTTAGGAAACTACTTAACAATAGGCATTCTTGTTATCTGCCTTCTTATCTTTGCAATTTCATTCTTACAAACAAAAAATATCTTAGATTCCTTCATTGGAGCAATCGCTCTCGCAGTCGCCGCAATCCCAGAAGGATTACCCGCAATCATCACCATCACACTCGCTTTAGGCACCAGAAGAATGCTCAAACGAAACGCACTCGTAAGAAGACTACACGCTGTCGAAACTTTAGGAGCAACATCAGTTATCTGCGCAGACAAAACAGGAACTATCACCAAAAACGAAATGACTGTCGTCCAACTTTACCTTGATGAAAAACTTGTTGAAACTTCTCAACCACTTCCTAAAACAAAGACACTTTTAAAACTCCTGGAAACAAGCGTCAGCTGCAACAACGCCGTACTCAACGGACCCTCAGACCCAACAGAAAAAGCACTCCTCCTTCTCGCTGAGAAAGAAAAATTTACCTTTCACTTCCAACGCTTACAAGAAATTCCTTTCAGCTCAGAAAAAAAATTCATGGCAACCATTGACAAGACAGACGAAGGAGAAATAACCCACTACAAAGGAGCTCCAGAAATAGTTTTATCCCTTTGCACAGAAATCCTCGTCAATGGAAAAATCAAACCATTACACAAAAAAGAAAAAAAACAAATAGAAAACGTCGCAGCTACCATGGCCTCTCGCGCACTCCGCATACTTGCATTCGCCTATACAATAAAGGAGAAAACAATTTTTATAGGACTTACAGGCATGCTTGATCCACCACGAGAAGGAGTCAAAGAAGCAATTCTCGAATGTAAAAAAGCAGGCATACGAACAATCATGATTACCGGAGATCACCTCCTCACAGCAAAAGCAATCGCAGCACAAGTAGGAATCACAGGAAAAGCACTCACCGGAGAAGAACTAAACACACTCTCAGACAAAAAAATAAAAGAAATTGTTGAAGAAGTTACTGTGTACGCGCGCGTTTCTCCCCAACACAAACTCCTCATCCTGACAGCTTTACAAGAAAAAGGACAGATCGTCGCAATGACAGGAGATGGAGTAAACGACGCTCTCGCAATAAAAAAAGCAAACATCGGAATCGCAACAGGATCAGGAACAGACGTCGCAAAAGAAGCAGCAGATATTATCTTAAGTGATGACAACCTTGTCTCTATCGTAAGCGCAGTCCGCGAAGGCAGAGGGATTTATAATAATCTAAAAAGATTTATCCACTACCTTCTCTCCTGCAATATGGCAGAAGTTCTTGTTATTTTTCTTGGATTACTCTTTGGCTGGCCTGTCCCACTCCTCGCTTTACAAATCCTCTGGGTCAATCTTTTAACAGACGGTTTTCCAGCACTCGCACTCGGCATTGATCCAGTAAACGCGGATGTTATGACAAGACCACCCCGACCTCTCACCTCTCACCTTATAGGAAAGAAAGACACTCTTGTTCTTCTCCTCCAAGGAATTTGTATTACACTCACAACTCTCTTTCTCTACTCTTTTTATTTGAAAAAAAATGTTGCACTCGCACAAACAGTAGCATTCACCGCAATCGTTCTTGCTGAATTATACATCGCCCTCAACTACCACTTAGGAAACAACTCTCTCTTTAGCAAAACACTCTTCAAAAACAAATGGTTATGGACAGCTCTAGCATCCTCACTTGCTTTACAATTTCTTGTTGTCTATTATTTAAACGATATCTTTAAAACAGTCCCGCTCGCACTCACAGACTGGATTCTTATCCTTACTGTAAGCTCCATTGTCCTTGGTGTTCACGAACTAAGCAAAAACATTTTTTTACAAGAATAAACTTTAGATCCTTGTGATTCCTGTCACTAAAATGGTTACATACTTATCGAAGGAACATTAGTTCTTTTGAATTGTTAACTTTTGGTAATTATTTAGCTCAGTCTTGAAATCTTTCTAATCTCCTTCTCTGAACTAACAACAAGAACAAATAAATAAAATCACAAACAAAACAAACTCATCAGTCTTTAGCATTTCAATAAGTAAAACAATTACAATTTTATCTCTTAAAAGAATCTTTTCTCACATTAAAGTGCGCCTCTTGCAAGACCGCATTAATCTGCTCTTCAGACCAAGACTTTTTCTTCAAAGACAAAACAATCTGATCGTCATGAAACCCTTTTCTAAAAGCATCCTGCACATAGACATGCACAGCCTGATAATCACGATCACTTTTAAAAAACAACCGAGCAGTCATCACTGGCTTTTTCGAAAAGAAATAACGAAAAGAATATTTCCCCTTATACCCAAAAATCCATAACAAACCAAAAATGAGAACAGCACCTAAACCAATGAAAAGTAGAATAGGTCTTTGAGGCGTACAATCCTCAGAACAACTTTTTTCATCCTCATCAGCTTCACAAGTTCCATTCGGACAAGTTCCCAACTGCAGCTCTTTAGGCTCTTCAACCTTCACTTCAGGAAGCTTTCCAGGAACAACAAGCGCCTTCACCTGACTCGCTAAAGTCACATCTTTAAACTCACTCCCTTCAAGCGTGTAAAAAACATTCGCAGCAGCAGATTTGAAAAGACCAGAACCTAACTGCTCCAGAGGAGTCAACTGTGTCCTCATACTTACAGAACGAGGAAGAACAAGATAATACTCACCAATACCTGTAAATGTCTGCTCCACTAAAATAAACTGCTCAACCCCCCCATTCATATACACAATCTTTAACAAAATCGCTTTCGACGGCACCTCAACAGACTCCTGCGCTTTAAAAATCGCTTGCGCCTGATCTGCTGAACCACCAGGAAGAGAAGAGGGAACTTCATCTTGAGACACAATCTTCGCATCAAAAGAAACAGGCTGCTCAAGAATAATCTGTTTTGGAAGACCAGCCTCTAACAAAGCAAGCTGCACCCTAAACACATCCGCCTGCTCACTACGCTGCGTCTCATTCAAAACTGAAAAAGCAGCAGCAAGCAACGTAAGATTCGCATCACCAGAAGAAATCACAGAAGAAAGCTGAAGCTCATTCACCACACCTTTAAGATTCACATCACTCACAAGACTTGCTTTCAAACTATCCAAAGCAGTTCTCGTCATGTTCAACTCCTGCTCAACATTCGCGGCACCCACTTGCACAGTAATCATATCATTTCCAGAAATTTTTTGACTATCAGTCGCAGTAAACTTCACTGTATACATTCCCGCTTTAGTGTACGTATGCGTCGCGTTTACTCCCAATGCTGTTTGACCATCTCCAAAATCCCATGCAGACACAGTAATATTTTTATTATTCGCACTCACCACAGACGCTTGCACAAGCAAAGTCTCACCAAGCTCCAACACCTTCTTATTATAACGAATACTCACTCCCGGACCTGCAACAACATTAAAAGAAACTTCATTCGACTCCTGATCTCCTAAAAAAGCTTTTATTATAATATTCTCAGCTTCAACACTCGGCGCTCTCAAATCATAAGAAAGAAGCGACTCTTTAATTTTGCTCATATTATACACCACACTTTCAGGAACAGTCTGAACAGGTAAGAAACTCGTAAAAGTCAAGGTTCCCGCTGTCGTCGCTGCTTTCAACTGAAGATTACTCACACTTAAAGTTCCAGCACTCAAACTACTTACATTTAAAGGAACAAACAAACACTTATCCCCACACCCTGTTTTTTTAATATACCCATTTATTTGATCAGAAGCCTTATCCGAAATATCAAGAGCAAGAGTACCCGCAAGCTGCCGCTCATAATCCTGATACTCCCCCCAAATAAGATAATTCACCGGCGTCTTCCTTCCAGCCTTAAATCCAAACGAAGGCTTTGTCGTCTTCAAAGCAAGATGATAATACTCAGGCTCAGGATCAAGCGTCTCAATCTGCTTCACAAACACACAAAGAAACGCATTCGTCCTATCATTCACCGTAAACGGAATATCACAACTCATCTCCTGAAGCGCCGATGGTTTTGTAGGAAATGTACAACAAGGAGCCTCCTCAGTACACACATCCTGACTAGAACCAACCTTATTCATACTAATACTCGCTTCCAAACTCGCACGCTGATCCAAAGCTTTCGCCAATGTTTTAACTTTAAACTTACTCGCTGGCTGAAGCGTCACATTCTGACAAAACAAATCCTCAGTATTCCCAGTAATCGCTATTTCAGCCTCAGGCTGCTTATCACCAATATAAGAATTTTCTAAAGGAAGATACACATTCTGCTTCGGAGATCCAACATAGGTCCACTCAACAGTCTTATCATTCCCAATATTCAAAGAAGGAGACGTCACACCACGCGAACCCTGCACACTCATCCCAAAACTTATAATATTCTGAATATCACTCTGATGCAACACCCCACCCTGACTAAGATCCAAAGCAAGCTCTACTTTTGATCCGGGTCTTGAAAAAATAAGATCCTTTGAAGAAACAGGACTTCCCGCAGGTTGAATATCAGCTTTCAACACTTTCACACCAACAAGAGAAGAAGTAATATTCTTAATCGTCCTATTCCCATACTGCACATCATTAATCACAAACACCAAAGGCAAATCAGAAGCAACAGGATCTGTGAGATTCATTTCTAAAAATCCTTCCAAAGGCTGATCTGTACCAAAAGCATCACTAAACAGAGTAAGATTTAAACCAGCTTCAACAAAAGTAGTAAAAAAAAGTAAAACTACAACTAAGATCACACCTCTCTTTACAAGATTCATATTTCTTTATTTAGCTCTCAAGTTCTTTAAAAAGCTTTCTCTGAATTTCTCTTCATCACCTTCGACCTTTCAGAACCAACTATCTCCATCTTCACATCTTTAAACAATTTTTTTAAACCAAAATTTTTATACAAATAAAGCGCGAGGGCTGCAACTTCAGAATGAGGCTGATTTCCAATTGAGATATTATAATCAGAAAGCCGATACAATTCAGGAGCCACCTTCTCTCCACCGACGATAAGCAATTGTTTTTCCGCTTTTATTTTTGTTTTCTCAAAATCCAAACCATACATCGTAAGATGAATAATCTTAAACCCCTCCTTCTTCTTTTTCTTGATTAAAACATATTCACTTTCACTCCACTCCACAGTAAACGGCCCACCAAACCTCCCAGTTAAATTAACAAGACCATTCTCCATCTCCTTATCCCTATCCCCAGTATACCACATCTTCTCCACACCCAAGGCTCGACCAGCCAAACCACAATGCGTTGTCGTCCTCTGATCACGAGGCAAACGATGACCAAGCCTCAAAAGTTCAATCATAAAAGTTTTAAAAAAAGAAGTATCTTTTATAGTTTTTGCTAAGACTTCCTTTTAAGAAAAAAAAGAATACACTTAAACCTTTGTTAATTTTTTCAAAATCTCTTCCAGTACCTTTTCAGGAACCTGATCCCCATTAACACGAATAATTTTTTTTCTATAAAAGTGAAGTAAAGGTTTTGTCTGTTTCTCATACACAACAAGCCTGCGTTTGATAATAACTGCCGTATCATCTGATCTCCCTTCAATACGCGCACGTTGAAGAAGCCTTTCAAAAATTTCTTTCTTGCTTGAACTAATATAAATAACATTGTCTGTTCTTTGTTTTTTCTCCAATAATCGCGCTTGCGAGAGCGTTCTAGGATATCCATCAAGAATATAATTATTTTTAGGAAGCTTTTTGTCCAACATTTTAACTTTTAACCCATCCGGAACAAGATTTCCCCTCCCCCAATAAGAATACGCTTTTATACCCAACACGGTTTTCTTCGCATATTCCTTTCTGAAAAAATCTCCACTGTTAAAATGTTTAAGATGAAGTTTTTTAGCCAACACCCTTGCCTGTGTCCCCTTCCCTGTTCCTGGCGGCCCAAGAATGATGATGCGCATAAAATTATATGAGTGAAGGAAATTTTTAAAGATTGTGTTTATAAAAATATGTTGAAAAAGCTAAAGGATACTATAACCTAAAATTTTCATGAAAAAATGAATTTTAAAGATTAATCCCCTCCTTTAAGTAGAGTGAAATTGCAAATTCTTTAGAATTACAGACAGATCAAGCTGATACTGCCCTTGAGAGAGCTGTTAGAAACGAGAATTGAAAATTTAGATACTAACCTACCCCATTTTGTAACTCAGATTAAAAAACAAAATGAAAAGCATCAGACATATGAACATTCTCATAAATTAAAAGATCTTTTAGAAGGAATTGGTAGAAATGAAGATCCTAGAAAAATCATTATAACAATAAGTTTAGCTGCAAAGTTTAATAAAATTTTTGAAACATTAAGCCATATAAGAAGAATTTTTTTAACTTACCCAAAATACCCTTGCGCTTTTTCTTCAATATGGTTCTGCCAAGAACGCTCCATTAAAACAACAGTCTTTAAAAGTTCACGCTTTAAGCCAGGCCATTCCTTAAGAAGATCAAGAATGTAGCCCATATTTTTCTCTTCAGAATCTTCCACATCCAAACACAACCCCTTTCGATCAAAAACCATCATCATCCTATGAATCTTTGAAAGCTGAAGCTTCGTAAAATCATCGAAGAAACTACTCTCATACGTAGCCAATGGGGAACGCTCAGTCGGATAAATAATTCCCTCCACAATCCTACAAAAAAAAATAAGCTTCTCCCGCAGCCTTCTTCTCAAAGCCCGCGGCACGTTTTCCTTTTTTTCCATATCTACAAGCTCAAACTCTTTATTCAACACTTCAAAATCAGGAAGATTATATTTTTTTCTCAACTTTTCATATTCTGCTTTGAAATCAATTTTTTCAGTCATGCGAGTAAAGCGAGAAAAACCCAGACCCTTTTAAAGTTTTTGTTGATCCAATCCCTATATCCCTTACTTCTTTACTGATAGACCCAAAGACTTACAGAACAGATTAAAACTACTAAAAGTAAAATCTCCAGCATACCAAGAAGGATGAACACGCTTCCCAAATTTTTTAAACCAAACATCCTCCATCTGAAACGCCAACGTATAAGGTAAAAAAAAGTTAAAAACCCTCTCTTCTTTTACAGGATACTTTTTTAACCACTCTTTAAGCTCACCATACTTTTCACTGTTTAAAACACCAAGCGTTACGAGTTTTGGAATACGCCGCACATACACCTGAAGGCAGCAAAAACAAAAAACAAGAGCAAAACCAGCAAAATAATAAATATAAGAAGCTCTCTCATGGAAAAAAACATTCAAAACAAGAAGATCTAAAAAGAGAAGCAAAATAAAAAAATTATCACTGAAAAATACACTCAATGAAAAACGAAGATTTTGTTTTTTAAAAAAAGTATATTTCCCCCAAAAAGAATACATAACATACATTAAAACAACAAAAAAAAGCATAAGAAAATATCTACGGTCTGAAACAAAGAAAAAAAGAATAAAAGCAGAGAAAAAATATATAAGAGACTTTACAGCATACTTTTTTCTTACACTTTCAGGATTCTCATTAAAAATCCTCTGCTTCACCGCCCCTTCATAAAGCGCTTCTTTCATTCTAGCAAAATAAAACCGACCTTTCATCTCTGAAAGCATTAGCTCCTTCTTAGAAGAAAAAATAGTTCCCAACAAACGCCGCTCATAGACAAGTAAAAAAAAAGAACTCTTTTTCTCTCTTCTCAGAATAAAATCTTTACCCTTTTCTTGAACAGACAGATACCCTCTCTGCGCAAGATCCACAAAGGTCGCAAGGATTTCATGCACCCCAACTTTTTTCTCAAGAATCGTTCCAACAAGACCAGGCTTCACTCTCGCAATCCTACTCAAATTAATATTACACTCTTGCAAAACAGGATCCTTCGCAAACTGAACATACATCCTTCTCCCTTTCAAAAATACTGAAAGAGGTAAAAGAAGCAGAAGCACAAACAAGACCAAAAGAAATAAATATTTCTCAAGAACAATCGGAGCAAAACTCAAACCAAAGATCTTTTTTGGGAAAAAAACTTCAAGATCCCACACCTGATAAGATTCTAGCTTTGAAACTGAAAAAGATAAAGTGTGCTCATCACTCTGTTCCGCACTCACCTCAGGAACACTTCTCACATGAACACTGTTCAAGCTAACAGGCTTTGGAAAATGAAGAAGAAAAAAACTCTTTCTCACCTCCCCCCAATGATCCTTAAACACAGGAGACCAAAAAACAGAATCTTCATCACTCCCCTTTTTAACAAGCCCATACACCTTATATTTAAGCGTAAATATTTTCTCCTGCTGCCCCTCAAAATACCACTTCACAACCTTTTGATCCCCTTCATCATACACTTCTTTTTGAGTTATCTCTTTTTCACCCTCATATATATGAATATCAGAAATATCCTGCATCTTCTCCAGATCAAAATAGCGATACGCAAAACTATAATTCCCCTCAAAAGAAAAAGTTTGTGTTTCAACAACACTTGCGCTCCCATCCTCATGAAGCGTAAGATCAGTTACTATCTCCTTCCAAAAATATCCATCTGCACCAACAGACAAAGACCCTAAAAGAAATACACAAAGCAAAAACAGCACACGCGACCTCATTTTAACACCTGTAAGAATTAAAGATAGTTTTAAAGGTTTCTAAGACAACAAGCAAGAATAAAAAAAATTTACTTCTGAAAAAAAAATCTTTTCTCTTTTACACCCTTAACACCTCTCCAAAAGTCACCAAAAGTTATATATAGCAGAACCTGACACTAAAAGCCTCAAGAAAATTCATGGAGGAACAAACATGGAAACACACACTTTACTCACAAACATTCCCTTATTCGCAGGAAAAGAAAAAACCTGGGATGAAGATGAAATAGAAGAAGATGACGACAAGGAAGATGACGATACAGAACCAGAAGACGATGGCTTCGACACCAGCGGAGATTAACTTAAAATACTTCTTTCCTTTTCCTTTTTTATGCACCTAAAAACAGACTTTCATCTTCACGCGAAAGAAGACCCTCATGACATCATCAGCTATACCTCAAAAGATCTTATTGACTACCTTGCCGCAAAAGGATATCACGCCATCGCGCTCACCTTCCATGATCACTATTACGCTAATGACTCAACAAAAGCATACGCTCTTTCTAAAGGAATCACCCTCCTTCCAGGAACTGAACGAACAATTGAAGGAGCACATATCCTTATCTTAAACGCAAAAAAAGAAGAAGTAGACTCAATCCATTCCTTAGCAGACTTAAAAAAAATACAAAGAACAGACACCCTTATCGTGCCCTCTCACCCATTCTTTTTTATTAACGCTCTCGGATCAAGACTGGAAAAACATCTTGATTTATTTGACGCAATCGAATACTGTCACTTCTATCTCCCCTTCTTAAATTTCAATAAAAAAACTGTTGAATTATCCAAAAAATATCATATACCCCTCCTTGGAAATTCAGACACCCACTATTTATTTCAAGTCGGACATACTTACAGCATTGTTGAAGCTGAAAAGAACGACCCTGAAAGCATTATCAAAGCAATTAAGCAAGGAAAAGTTCAGGTAAAAACAACACCCTTGCCCTTTTTTACTTTTTTAAAAATTAGTTTCTCCCTGTTTGTCCTTATGCCCTTGAAGATCTGGAAAAGAAAAGGACATTATTAAAATGAACCTAGAATTCTTATACCAAGAACTTCAACACTTACACAATCCACAAAAAGCCAAAATACTTTCTGGATTTTTTAAAACAGGAAAAGGAGATTACGGAGAAGGTGATCTCTTCCTAGGAATACCTGTCCCTAAACAGCGCACCCTCTCAAAAAAATATTCCACTCTCACCTTTAGTGATCTTGAAAAACTACTCTCAAACAAGATCCACGAACACCGCTTTACCGCCCTCCTCATTTTAACTTCCCAATACAACAAAGCAAATGATGTTAAGAAAGAAAAAATATTTCAATTTTATTTAAAAAACATTCATTCTATTAACAACTGGGATCTCGTAGATCTAAGCGCACCCCTTATCGTTGGAAACTATCTCTTACACAAAGATAAAAAAATTCTTTACAAACTTGCTCAATCTCAAAAACTCTGGGAACGAAGAATCGCAATCGTCTCAACACTCACCTTCATTCGCCACAATCAATTCAAAGACACTCTTAAAATTTCAGAACTCCTCCTAAAAGATACACAGGACTTACTCCACAAAGCCACCGGCTGGATGCTCAGAGAAGTAGGAAAGAAAAATGAAAAAACACTCGAAGAATTTCTTAACAAACACCACCACGAAATGCCAAGAACCATGCTTCGCTACACAATCGAACGATTAACGAAAGAAAAAAAAGAATACTACATGGGGAAAAAAATAGATTCAACTAGGTCTCTATTTCTTAGACGATCCACGTCCTAAATTCAACAGCATTCAAAACTCTGAACTTCAATTCCACTTCAACATTTACCCCCTATAAACAAGCAAGTTATTCTTCAACAAGTTTATCCGAAATATCCCTTTTACACTCTCCACTACGAATGCTTATCCTTGCAAGCAAATCCAACTGAATCTGATATAAAAAATTCTTACTCCAACTCGTCCCATCCTTCTTTTTCGCCGCTTCAATAATTCCATGAGCAGTTCTATTCTGAAACTCCAAGAAACTCGACGCAGCCTCAGACTCCTTTACCAACCATCCATAACTTTTCTTCTCTTCATCAGACAAGGTAGAAAGATCATACTCAACTCCCTCAAGCGTTCGGTAACGTTCCGCCACAAACCTCCTAAAACTAAACAGCTATAAAAAGTTATAGCTCCATTCAAGCGTTCTTCCTTGAGCCCTACTGAAACTCCTTCGCAACTTGAAACAAAGACCCTTCCTTCAAATGATCAGCAATAATCATCATCCCCACAGGCAAAGAATTAGCAAAACCAACAGGAACATTCGCATGAGGCAAACCAGCTAAATTAGGACCAACAGTGAGCACATCAATCATATAATTCTGCACAATTGAAAGCTTAGAAACATCCTCAATCCTCGGAGGTAAGATCGGAACTGTCGGAGAAATAAGCACATCAACAGTCTTAAACACCCTCTTATACTCCTCTATAATCTTCGTTCTCACCTTCATCGCTTTAAGATAATACGCATCCCTAAAACCAGACATTCTCGCGAATGTACCAAGCATAATTCTTCGCTTCGCTTCCTTTCCAAAACCATGACTCCTCACCGCAGTAAAATACTCATTAAAATCACCCTTCAAATCCTCTTCCAACCCATACCTCATCCCACACAACTTCGCCAAATTTGTAGAAGCTTCAGAAGTTCCAAGAAGATAATACGCAGGAATCCCATACTTCACAGAAAGAGGTAAAGAAACATCAACAATCTTACACCCACGTTGCTCTAACCGGCCAGCTGCTTCCCGCACCTTCCTCTCAACATCAGGATCAATTCCAAAACCAAACGCTTCCTTAATCATCCCAATCTTCAACCCTTTCACATCCTTTTCTAAGTAAGAAGTATACAACTCTCCAGGAACATTCAAACTCGTCGAATCTTTCTTATCCCACCCAGCAATAACTTCCAACACTAACGCTGCACCATACACATCCCGCGAAAGAGGACCAATCTTATCCAAAGAATTAGCGTAATCAATCAATCCATAACGAGACACACGACCATAGGTAGGACACAAACCAAACACAGAACAAAACGAAGCAGGATTCACAATCGACCCCCCAGTAGACTCACCAAAAGCGACATGCAATGGAAGCTTCTGCGCGAGACCAGCAGCACCACCAGAAGAACCACCAGTAACTCTTTTCTTATCAAAAGGATTTAAAGGTACCTTGAATCCAAGCCCAACATTTGTAGAAAAACCTCCAAACCCAAACTCATCCTGACTTGTTTTCCCTAGAGGAATCGCACCTTCTTTTAACGCCCTCTCAACAACTGTCGCATGAAACAAAGGCTTATACTTTTTTAACATAAAAGAACCAGCACTAGAATCAACACCTTTCAAACAAATAGCATCCTTCAAAGAGATAGGAAGACCAGCAAGCTTTCCAGAAGGTTTACTTTTTAGTTTCACCGCACACTCTCTCGCGAGCTCTTCTGAAATAACATTCAAATACTTAAACTCTTTATTTATTTTCTCTACTTCCTCCAACACCTTTTCAGTATGCTCAACACTATCTACACTTCCGGATTTTAACTCCACTAAAAATTCTTTTATCTTCATCTTTCCAACTCTTGCATAAAAATTAATTCTTGTTCAGCATATATAAAAGCAGCCACCATATCCCTTACTCCAAAAGAAACATACTTAATCCCATAGGTTTCGCAAACACGCCGATCATAAAGAATATATTGTGTCGCATAATTCTCAACTTTTTTATTATTCAATAAAGATCCTAAAACTTCTTTATTATCCACCATCGCATCAATTTTTCCAGCAAGATCCTTTTTTATTTTCCTTCTTCTCCCCTCAATCTCATCAGGAAATAATGCCTGAATCATAACGCTTTTGGTCCTAAGAAGTATCCATCCTTCTTATGTTTCGTATTTGATAAAATTTCCTCTCTTGAAAGAGAAGGCTCTGGAATGTCTTCACGTAAAGCGTTTCTCAAAGGAAGAGGATGCATACTCAACTCCCCCTTACCAAGATCAAGTTCATTTAAAACTGAAAAAGCCTCTAAAATTTCTTTAAATTCAGGAACAAACTCTTCAGCTTCCTCAGAAGTGAGCATAAGCCGAGCATTCTTCGCAACTCTTAAAATAAGATCCTTATTCACTTCCACACTCAGAAAGAAGAAGAACGTTTATATAAAGTTTTATATAGTACCCTGTCCCGAAAAAAAGAAATGGAAGTTGAAATTTGCACTGTCGGCGGCTATAATGAAGTTGGAAAAAATATGACCGCTATCCGTGTCGACGATGAAGTCATTCTTTGTGATATGGGAATTTTTTTACCCCCACTCGTAGACTTACAACTTGAAGATCAGGAAAAGAAAGGATTCTCAAGCCCACAACTTGTGAAAATCGGAGCAATCCCTGACGATTCTGTTCTCGAAGACTGGAAAAACAAAGTCAAAGCAATTGTCCTCGGCCATGCCCACCTCGACCATATCGGCGCAGTACAATATCTCGCAGCCAAATATCGTGCGCCAATCATCGGAAGCCCCTACTCCTTACAAGTTCTCAAAGCAATTTTAGAAGACGATCACATTATTTTACCAAACAAGATCATACCCACCCCTCTAGATAAAAAAATAAAACTCACAGAAAATATTGACTTAGAACTCATTTCAATCACCCACTCCACCTTACAATGTTCAATTGTTGCTTTACACACAAAGAAAGGAGTTCTTCTCTACGCGACAGATTTCAAACTTGATAACCAACCAGTTATCGGAAACAAACCAAACTACAAAAGACTTCGAGAACTTGGCGAAAGCGGAAAAGTCTTACTCTGCATCTGCGAATGCTTATACGCACCAAAAGAAATCAAAACACCCTCAGAAAGCGTCGCCCGTGAAATGCTAAAAGATGTTTTACTTGGCGTAGATAATAAAGACAAGGCAATCTTCGTCACCACCTTCGCTTCACACTTACCACGCATCAGAAGCATTCTCGACTTTGGAAAAAGATTAAACAGAAAAGTAATCATTTTAGGCAGAAGCATGAACCGCTATATCAAAGCTGCTGAAAAACTCAATCTAATCCATTATTCCAAAGAAGCAAGAATCATTCCCTACAAACAAGAAGTCGCAAAAATGCTCCTAGAAATAGACAAGCATCGAGAAAAATATTTAGTACTATGCACAGGAAACCAAGCAGAACCAGGATCTATTCTCGATAAAATTGTAAATGGAAAACTCCAATTCACCTTCCATGAAGAAGACCATGTTATCTTTTCCTGCAAAACAATACCTGCTGCTGTAAATATTGCTAACCGCGAAGCACTCGAAAACAAATTCAAAAAAATGAAAGTACGACTCTTTACTGACATTCACGTCTCTGGACACAGCGGAAGAGAAGACCTCCGCGACTTTATTTCCATGATCAAACCAGAACATTTAATTCCATGTCACGGAGAAGCAAGCATGGAAGGAGCATTCAACGACCTCGCTGTTGAAATGAACTACAAAACAGGAAAAACAATCCACATCATGCATAACGGACAAAAACTAAAATTAGACTTCTAGAAGACCGATCCTACACCCAACATCCTTTCAGATTTTTCACGATCTCTGAAACTTCACTTCTTCCTTGTAAAAAATTACTCCAAAAACTTTTACTAAAACAAAGCCACCTTTCCTTTACAACTATCTATAAAAATATCAAAAACATTCTTCCATTTATGAAATCACAGCTGAATCCGGATCTTTCAAACCAATTCAGTTTACATTAAAAAACATTTAAATAATCCAGAATCTTAAATTGTTCTATGGGCACCGTCACAATAAACATAGAAGATGCTGTTGAAAAAGAATTTCGAAAAACAGTAGAACAACTTACAGGACTAGGCAAAGGAAAACTCGGCAAAGCAATTAAAGAAGCACTTCAGCTCTGGATTCAAAAACAACAAGAACAACAAATCGCATCAAGACAACTAGCACTCTTAAAAAAAGGATTCCCCATGGGAACATTTACAATAAAAAGCAGGTCAGAACTCCATGAGCGAAGAATATAAAGCCACCGGCACCACTCAGATCCGTCGCTGCAGATAATCATATTACTCGATGCTCAAACTCAGACCTCTATCTTCTCGCACAACTATCTATAAAAACTAAAAACACATTTCTTTCATTTATGAAATTCGCACACCTCTCAGACTGTCACATCGGAGGATGGAGAGAAACATCACTCAGAGAACTAGGAATACGAAGTTTTGAAAAAGCCTTACACCTTGCGATCGAAGAACATGTCGGATTCGTCTTAATCGCTGGAGATTTATTTGATACAGCCTTACCTCAAATAGAACTTATCAAAGAAACAGCAAGCATCCTTTCCACACTTAAAGAAGAAGATATTCCCGTCTATATCATCCCAGGAAGTCACGACTACTCAAGCTCAGGAAAAACAATGCTCGATGTTTTGGAAAAAGCAGGACTTGTAACAAATGTCAGCCATATTTCCAATAATGAACTTACTTTCACCCACGACCGAACAGGAACAAAAATAACAGGATTTCACGGAAGAAAAGGCCAACTCGAACGTTTTGAATACGAAAAAATAAACTTTGAACATTTAGGAAAAGAACCAGGATTCAAAATATTCATGTTCCACAGCTTACTCAATGAAATGAAAGGAGAAGAATTCAAAAATGTGGAAGCGGCAACGCTCGACATTCTTCCAAAAGGATTTGCCTATTACGCAGGAGGCCACCCCCACTTTGTTAAAGCACAAACCTTCGAAGGATACGGCCTCGTCGCTTACCCTGGACCAACATTCCCAAACAACTTCAAAGAACTAGAAGAACTCCATTTCGGAGGTTTTTACATCGGAGAAACAAACAATGAACACATACACCTAAAATATATTCAACTCAAAATAAAAGAAGTACACAGCTCCTTTATCAACGCCCAAGACAAAACACCCAAACAAGTAGAACTCGAAATCTTAGAAACACTCCAAGACGTTCAAGATAAAATTATCACCTTAAGAATCGAAGGTAAATTAAAAAATGGAAAACCGAATGATATTGACTTCAAAAAAATAACACAAGCAAACGAAAAAGCATACTTCTTCATGAAAAACACCTACAAACTCACCGCTCCAGAACAAGAAGAAACTACCAACACGGAAAGCACAATCGAAGACATCGAAAGAACAACTATCCACGCGCACTTAAGTAACACACTAGAACATGAAGAAGCATTAATAAACAAGCTCATCCTCCTCCTCGACAAAGAAAAAAGAGATGGAGAAAAAAACCAGGACTACGAACAAAGAATCCTGAAAGAAACACTTCACACTCTGAGGCTAGAAGATGTATGAAGAATTTAAACGTGTAGACCAAGAACGATTCAAGAAAATATTCAAAGAACTTATTTCCTCTGTAACCTATAAAAAAACAAGCTTTGAAGATCGTGTAGAAGAAAAAGAAGACTACTACATTGTCACAGAAGAAAATAGAAGAGGAAGCCACTACGTTCATCTTGTTCCAAAAGTTATCTATCACAAATTTCGAGGATTTCAAATAAAAAGTCCAAACAAAGAACCACCTCACTCACTCTTATGTGGAAGAAAAGGACAAAAAGAAATAAAAGTAGCATGCTTTGGCGTGGATGTGAAAGATGTTATTGAAGAGTATAAAACTTGAAAATATCAGAAGTTTTCTCAAACAAGAAATTCATTTTACAGAAGGAATAAGTTTACTCGCAGGAGACATCGGCGCTGGAAAAAGCACAATCTTTCAATCAATAGAATTCGCCCTTTTCGGATTGAAACGAGGAGAACTCACAGGAAACACACTCCTCCGCAACGGAAAAGATCAAGCATCAATAGAACTTACTTTTACCCTTCAACAAAAAGAAATATTCATCAAACGCAGCTTAAAACGCACACCAACAGGAATAAATCAAGAATTCGGATATCTCAGCATCAACAGCAAAGGACAAGAATACACCAGTTCAGAACTCAAACAAAAAATATTCGAACTCCTCAACTACCCCCAAGAAACACTCACAAAAAAATCTTTGATCTACAGATACACTGTATACACTCCCCAAGAAGAAATGAAAACCATCCTCAGCGGTGAAGCTGAAGACAGAATGGAAACATTAAGAAGAGTGTTTAACATTGATAAATACAAAAGAATACGAGAAAACTCAAAAATAGTCTCCAGTAAACTAAGAGAAAAAAGAAAAGAATACGCAGGAAAAATATACGACCTTGAAGATAAAAGAAAACTCCTCAAAGAAAAACAAAATAACATTCAAGAACTCAATGTTCTAATTGAAAAAATCATTTTAGAAGTTGAGGAGAAAAAAAAGATCAGAGAAGAAGAAAAACAAAACATCCAAGAAACTGAAGAACAAATAAACCAACTTAACACACTCAAAAAAAATTTATCCCTCCAAGAACTTACTCTTAAAAACAAATCACTTACTTTAGAAAGAATAAAAAAAGAAATAGAAATAATAAGCAAAGAAGTCACAACTCTTCCCTTACTTATAGAAGTTAAAAATATCAAACCAGAACTCAAAAGATATCAAGACCTTATCACAACAATAGAACTCCATCTCAAAGAAACACGCTCCAAAATCCAAGACTTAAAAACCAAGAAAAAAATAAGCGAAGAACTTATCAACAAGATCTCTCTCTTAGACACCTGTCCAACCTGCTTCCAAAACGTAAACGAAACCCACAAACATCTTATACACACCAGAGAACAAGAAAAAATACAAACTTCAGACCAACACCTTAAAGATATACTCAAAGAAGAAAACGACGCAGACTTCGGTCTTGAAAAACTCAAACAAGAACTACACCAACTCCAAGAACAAGACAAACAAGCAGAAATTACAAAAATAAAAAAAGAAGAAGCAGAAAAAAAACAAACAACTCTTAACAAACTTCAAGAAGAAAAAGAAAAAATACAAAAAGAAGCTGAAGACTTACAAAATATTCTTGCACACCTCACACAAGAAATTGAAACTTATAAAAATCTTGAAATAAACTATGAAACCTTAAAAATTCATTACGAACAGGCACTCAAAAAAGAACAAGAAACGAAAATCCACCACGCACAATTATTCAAAGAAAAAGAACTCGAAACAAAACAAATATTCATTCTTACACAAGAAGTTGAAGAAAAAGAAAAAATACAACTCCAACTCCAACACTCTACTACTTTACAAAACTGGATTGAAGAAACATTCTTCACAACCATGGAATCAATTGAACTACAGGTTCTCCAGCGCATCCACCACAACTTCAACGTACTCTTCCAAAAATGGTTCAAACTCCTTATCGAAGGAGAAATACTCACAGTAAAACTCGATAAAGAACTTACTCCTCTGCTTGAACAAAATGGGTATGACACTGACTATTCTAGTTTAAGCGGCGGAGAAAAAACAGCAGCAGCACTCGCTTACAGACTCGCACTAAATCAAGCGATCAACGACGTCGTCGCAAACATCAACACAAAAAATCTCATCATGCTTGACGAACCAACAGACGGATTCAGCACAGAACAAGTACAGAAACTACGCGAGGTTTTACAAGAATTAAACATGAAACAAGTCATCATCGTCAGCCATGAACAAGAAATAGAAAGTTTCGCAAACACAATCCTCCGCTTAGGAAAAAAAGACCATGTCAGCACAATCATCTGAAGCTCTAATAATCCAAAAAAATATTTTCCTTTATTCTAAATAAGGATATAAATAATTATTTTACCAAGAAATGATTATTTTTAGAATCTATAACTTTTAAAGTATGTTGTTCAAAAAATTTGAGAGAATTTTAAATACCTACACTAATTGAATCACTTGAAGAAGAGCTGCTTCCAGAATCATCACTACCAGAAGAGCTAATGGAACTTTCAATATTTATACCTGCAGAAGCGCTTGGAAAAACTTCAACAATATTCCCTGATTGTATTGAAGTTTCGATTATTCTTTCTTCTTGAATAATAATTTTTTCTGTAGTTTCTAAAGTCGTTTCTGTTCCTTTTATAACTGTTGATGAAGGCACAGAAAGAGCTGTGTTGATAATTGTTTCTAATCTTTGTTTATCTTGTTTTAATCGTTCTTCATCAGCGCTTAGTTTTGCTTCAGCTTCATAAAGGAGTTTAGAATCTACTATCACGGTTTGTTCGTCTTTCTCAATAATTCTAAAATCTTGTTCTACTGTTTGCAAAAACTGTTTCTCTGCAGTCGAAGAGATCTTTGGTATGATTTTTGTCTCTATTACAGAAATATCCTCGTCTATTTGAAGTTTGTTTATTGTAGAGGAAAGTAATAAATTAAGTTCTGTATCAATCTGTGTTTTTTCAGAAGTTGTAAGGGATGCATCTTGATCTATAAGTTGTTCTGATGTTTTAATATCTAATAAAAGTTGTTGTTCATCTTTTGCTACAGCTTGTTGTGAAGTTGTTAACGCAACATTGTTAAGACTCTGTATAATTGTTTGTTCATCTATTAGAATTTCTCTTTCATCTTTTTCAATTTGGTCATCAATAACACTAATATCTGTAGTTGTTGCAAGTTGATTTATAGGAATATTTGTGTCTGTAGAAACGTGTTCTAAAATATCTTCAATCGCTATTTGAATTGGTTTTGTAACTACAATTGTTTCTATACGTCCTTCTGTTGTGATAAGCGTCGCAGCACTGAGATCAGATTCGTCTTTGATATCGATAGCAATTTGATCTTTAAAAGGCAAACTAATAACATTTGATTGACTGATTCCTCTAGCATTTGTCCTCGTGTCCATAATAGTGTCAATTTTTCCGTTGATAAAAAGGCCAATATAAGTTTGATCTTCAATTCTAACTGGTTCTTCTTTTACAGTGTCGGCATTAATTAGGATTGTTTTAAATTCCGCTGTTTGTTCCGAGTTAATCTGTGAAAAACTATTTTCATTGAAATTAAGTTCTACAAGAGTGGTCTGGTCTTGAGAAATTGTAACTGCACCTACAATAGATTCTGTTGCTGGTAGGTTTGTACCTGAAGATCCTCCGCCAGAAAAACGTTCAACGTGGACATTGTTCAGTTTGACTTTAAGCTGGTAGAGTCCTGGTTCAATATTTGATGCGCCAATTTTAGTAGTAAACCCTGCTGTTTTGATAATATCTCCACTGATTTTTCCTACAGTAACACAATCTTCGCTATTGCAGAGTTCAAGAGAACCATTAAGATCCATTTTTTTAAGATTCTTCAAATAAACACTATCAAAAGTAAGAGCAGAAAAGAAATATCCCGTTTGGAGTTTTAGATTCTTAGATGATGTTTCATTTTTGAAAGAAGATGATAAAGTACAACCTGTAATCATGAAAAGAATAAAAAATGTAGGAATAATATTTATTCTCACGCATGAACCTCTTAGACCTATTAAGATTAAGGGTTATTATTAAACCTTTTGCTAACCTTTGCACCCAAAATAGAGATTGCACAATAAAAACTTAACTCTCCTATAATAATTCATCAGATATTTTGGATCTTAGTCTTCTATTCCTATTGGAAATTTGAAAAATACTTTATGACCTGGTCTAATAGTAGCTGGTTCGTGTACTGGATATTCTATGTTTCCTGCTATCCCTCTGTTAGGTTTTGTTTCTTCGATAAACTTTGCTGTTAAATCTTGATTATAAATTGCGGATATTGCGCCTCCTGTAACTACACAAGGGGATTGTTGTGCATGAACAACGAGTGTTGCTAAAGGGGGTTTAGGTGGGTCAATGCTTTCTGGATGAGCGATTAACATGTAGGTTCCTCTTGGTAGTTGAGAAAGAAGATAAGGTCTTCCGTCTTCAGCGCCAATAAGAAAATTAGCTCCTAGCATTTCAGGAGTAATCTTAAGATTCATCTGCTGAGTGCATCGTTCTATATCTAAAGGTGAGACTGCGAACCAGTTTCTGTTTTCTTTTAAAGAGCTTCCTTTTGGATAGAGAGTTTTTTCTCTTCCTGTTCTTGGTCTGTGAGGTCTTCTATGCCTATCTGCAAGAATCCCATAAATATCTAGTTGTAATTCTTCTACTTCTTTAGTAACACTATAACCTTCTCCTTGTTTACCTGTTTCTCTGTAAATTTTTAGAATAATGCCTGTTTCAGGAAATGCTTGTAAAGTTTTTAGTTTAGTAATCTCAGATTCTATCATTTCTGTTAGATTTTTATGAAAACGCATTCTTCTAATCTAAAAATAGTAAGTTAAAAAAATTATCGTGTTGGATTATATATTTTAAAGAGAGAGTAAAAAGTATTGCTGCTGTTTAAAGGCAAAATTAATTGGCGCATGAGCCGTGTGAGATTAAGTTTGTGTTGTTTAAGAATGCGCCTATTGCGAAAAGTTTAGTGAAGAGTTATTCATTTTAGGAACATAAAGAGTATAACGCCTTGGCTGTATCTACTTTTATAAGGGTAGGTTCTTGATGATTGCTTGTTAGCAACAACATATTTATTTGGGTAGTCTTTTTTTGTGTACGTTGGTGTAGGTTTTGAGGAAGTACTGTGTGAACTTTTCTTCGTCTTTGGTAAGTGCGTTGTAGTAGGATTTTCTTTTTTTGTATTCGATGATGAGCATAGGGTATTGGTTGTGCCAGAGTAAGTAATTCATGAGGAGTCTTCCTATTCTTCCGTTTCCGTCTCCGAAAGGATGGATTTTTTCGAATTGGTAATGGGTTTTTGCGGCTAGTTCTACAGGGTTAGTTTTTGTAGTGCTTAAGTAGTGGAGGAATTGCTGGATAAGTTTGGGGATATCTTGCCAGTCTGGTGCTTTGTATCCTGCTACTCTGACTCTGTATTCCCGGTATTTTCCTGCAATGTCTGGTTTAGTTTCAGAAAAAATCTTATTGTGCCAGCTTAGTAAAAGTTCATTTGTGATTTTAGTCTTTTGGTTGAGCATTTCTAGAAAGACTTTGGAGTGGTTTTCTGTTTCTTTAATTTCTTTAAGGAGTTTTTTGGGTGCGATGTGGTCTTCTAGGATTTCTCTTGTTTCTGGAAGGGTGATGGTTGACCCTTCAATTGCATTAGTGTTGTAAGTAAAAGCTATAGCTATTTGTTCTAGTTCTTTTTCTTTAATAGAGGGAGGAAGTTTAGTCCATTCTTTCCAGAAATGTTCTTTTATTCTTTCCAGTTTATGGTAAAGTTCTTGTTCAGTTTCTTTTCGGAGTTCTTTTTTTAATTCTTCAATGTTTTTTGGAATGGTTTTGCCCAAATATTTCTCCTTATTTGTTACCTTTCCATTTTTTCTATAGGAGAGTTTAAGGTAGTAATAGTCTTGTTTTCCTTTTCTTTTTTTCACAATTTTCATAATTATTATTGCCCTTACAAAGTATATAAATATTTCTATTTTTAATAAATTGTGGGGGTATAGTTATTTGCGGATTTTGCATAAAATCATATTCTTTATCTTAAGTAGCTGAAAAATATGAATCGTCAGAGTACTTTTCTCGCAAGAAAAAAAATAAGAAAAATCGTAAGAATTATTATTAATTGTAGATCTGTTACTATTCAGCAGCAAGGATGATTTTATATAATCTTAAGCTCATTTTTATTGTTATGAGAATTTTTGAACGGAACATTAAGAAAAAGGAACCCCTTCTAAATGTTTGTGTTTCAGAAGGGGCGTTATATTGTGAGTTTGAGGCTCAAGCAGAAGAGCCTCAACTTAAGAGTATGGCGCCCTAGCCGGAACACCTGTCTGAAAGGCAGGTTCTTTTATTGTATACAATAATGCACGCGTTTTCATACATTAAATTTTGTAATAAGTTTTATTTAAGGTCATCTGCGCCGCTAGTTAGTAATAAAATCTTTCAAATATGAAATAATTTCCTGAAGTGATAAATGTCCCGCTTGGAGAAATTTGTGCTCCTGTAGAAGGTCTAATTCTTGCTTCTTCAAGAGAAGAGGGAAATTCAAAAAAATGTGGCTGATCTGTTGCGATTATCGCAATTATTTCTACTTGAGAACCAATAATTGTTTTCCATAAAGTTTGAGTAAAAATCATTGTTTTTCTCGTTGTTCTAAGATTTTTAGGAATTCTTCTGGTGAGAGGATAAGCGTTTTTTCGAATTTTTTTAGGATTAAGATATGTTTTTTGTCTCTGCTTATAAGGTAGTTGGCTTGTGATTGTTTGGCTGCTTCTAGGAATTTGTTGTCATCTGGGTCATTTTTGATAATATCTAATTTTTTTGTGGGAATGACAATTGTTGCTTTTTGGAGGATGAGGTCTTTCCACCAGAGAATGTCTTCTGGAGGCAACGGTTTTTTAAAATTTAGTAGGGTGTTGATAAGTTCTTCGATGATTTCTGGAGAAGAGATCAGTTCGAATTTGTTGTGTGCCCAGGCTTGTAAGACTTTGTAGGGTGATCCTTCCCAATGGATTCCTGAAATGAAAATGTTTGTGTCCAAGACTACTTTCATTTCTTTCTTGCCTTTTTGAGAGCTTCAGTCATGTCTTGTTCTGTAAGGCTATATTTTTTAGCATGTTCATGTCCTTTTTTGAGCATAATCTCAATGTCTTCTGTGCTAGGAGCTCTGATTCTCTTTAAAAGAATCATGTCTCCCCGTTCTAGAACCATAAACTTTTCTCCTTTCTCAATATTCAAGTGATCTCTCAACGTTTGAGGGATGACAATTTGTCCACGTTCTCCGATTGTAGTAATTTCAACATCCATAGTAAACCTCCAAGTTGTATCTTAATCATATTAATATGATAATCCTATTTAAAGCTTACTAAATTTTATCACAAGAATTTTTATATACTCAAAGATTTATGCTAAAATATGACCGAAACTAAGACTAAGAGGTATCTCGCAGGTTGGATATTGCTTCTTGCAGGAATATTAATGAGTTATGTAGGGTGGTTTCAATCCCATGAGAATATTTCTAAAATTGTGGGTTTTTTATTAGCAGGAGCAGGATTTTTTTCATTTTTTAACGAGTCTTTTGGAAATGCAATGGATTTGTGGTTAAACAACCTTTCAGGGAAAGAATCCACTTCTCAAAACCAAAAGAATACCAAGTCTAGTAATCAAATTCATGCAAAAGAAGGAGCCAGGGTAAATATTACCCAAAACATTTCTTACAATAAAAAGAACATAAAAAACAAAAAGTAATTCTATTTCTATCTTCTAAGCGACTAAAAAATGTATAGCTTTTGTACATCTTTCTGCACCCTTTTTGGTACACATTTGTTGCCTCGATAATTTATATTGTTCGTTATCTTTAGTGTTAAGATGTGTTGTGAAAGAAGAGTTTGGAAAGAAAACAGACAAGATAGTAGCTTAATTTGTTAAGTGGATGGAGCAGTGCAGAGCCCAATGTAGGCGTAACACCCTAAGGATAGGTCTCTACAGACAGGACCCTAACGTAGGAATATGGCGCCCTGGCCGAGATTTGAACTCGGGTTAGGGCCTTGCTATAAAATTTTGGAGTTAAATTCCAAAGCGTTTTCGACAGGGCCCTGTGCTAACCACTACACTACCTTTGCCATTAGTATATTCCTAATAAGGGCAGTAATGACCAGGCGCCAAAAAAAAGTGTAGTTCGTTTCTTTATAAATTTTATTGTTCAATTTTTTATTCGTTTGGGAGCTTAGGTTCTAAGTTGTTTTATTCAGAAAAAGGAAAATTATTTATTACTTGAAATTCTTTAAATTTTATGAGCAATCTTCCAAAAATTTTGGTTGGCGGTCCAGTAAGCAATCATCATGAATACTGCTATGAAAGCTTTGTAAAAACAGTCAAAAATTTAACTTATCCTCATTTTGATATATTCTTTGTGGATAATTCCCAAGGCGATGACTTTTATAATAAACTAAAGAAAGATTTTCCTGAAAGTGGAAGAATTCCTTATCACAAAAATGTGAAAGTACGATTAGCAGAATCAAGAAATTTAGTAAGAGAAAAAGTCTTGAAAGAAGGATATGACTATTTATTTTGTTTAGATCAAGATGTTCTTGCTCCTACTAATATTCTTCAACGTTTAGTTGCTTTTGATAAGAAGATTGTGACAGGCCTGTATGATAATTATTTTACGCGTGTTGATCCCGCTACAGGGCAAGAAGTGTCCAGAAAGTTGCCTGTTGTCTGGGTGAAATATTTGAATGATCCTTTAAAGCTTGTTACAATCAGGAGAGATATTTTGGAAAGTGGCAGATTAATTAAAGTTCATTCTTCCGGCACTGGATGTATATTAATTCATCGGGAGGTGTTAGAAAAAATAAAATTTCGTTGGGAAGATAACAAGCCAGGTGTCGATGATGTTTTTTTCTGTATTGACGCATTAAGCACAGGTTTTGAAATTTTTGCAGATACTTCTTTGCGTTGTGAGCATATAATTGAAGGTCGTCCTGTAAAATGGGGTGAAGGAGATATGAAAGTTTAGTATCAAAAACAACTATTTTTCTAAATAACATTCTTATTAATACTAAATGCAATTTTCTTAAAATTATTTTTTTATTTCTTGCAAAATGTGTGTCGTTTTATTTAAAGTTAAAAAAAGGAGTCCCCGCCGCTGCGATCCGAATTGTCACGGGTGCGGTTTTGTCCGCCAAAGCCTTCCTAAGGATTCTGTAGTTGTCGAAGTTTATCTGTTTTGTGGTGATCAAACAGATAAGATGTACGAGAGCCGCTGC
>JAHFKM010000044.1 GCA_023245385.1 archaeon | reverse complement strand
TTCCAAAGCATAACCATAAGTTGAGGCAATCGATGTGAGAAGATACTTCCTTTCAAAACCTTGAACTAGAGTTTCAGCAACCATAAAAAACTCAAAAGACCAAAAACTATTTTAAACTACCCCTAAAAAAATACCACTACGGAGACCTTCCCTCAGACCTCAACATCCTCCCCTTAAACTCCTCAACATCAAAAGGCTTCTCAGACACCCCCACCAAACCAGCAACAATCTTTTCTCTTAATACAACAAGATCCTTTTCCTGCAAAGGTTTAGACTTCCAAGAAAAAACAACCTCATCCTTTTCCTTCCTCGGAATAATATGAACAACCATATGATCAAACTTCTGACCAGCAAGACTACCCATTGAAAATAAAATATTCACACCAGAATTAAAAGACAAAAGACTAGAAGCAATACTATTCGTTAACAATAAAAAAGTAGGAAGATTCTCAGCAAGACTATTCATATCCCTCACATGTGTTCTCGGAAAAACCAAAACATGACCAGGATTCGCAGGATTAATCTCCAAAACAGCTAAAAAATCCTTATCTTCAAACACTTTCTGCACCTTTAACTTCCCTTCATTCATTAAACAAAACGGGCACTGCATCTGCTGCTGAGGCTTTTTATCATCAGTAACAAATTGAGATAAGACTTCCTCTAACTTCGCTTCCCTTTCTTCTTCAGGAAAAGTTTCAACAAATTTCTTAATCTGAACAATTTGTTCTTCAGATAATTGAGGCATACCCTTTTCTCTTAAAATTAATTAATAAATCTATGGTTTAGAATTCCCTTTTGATAAAATACAAAAGAAGATAACATTTTCATCCACTCTTCACTATCTCGCCTCATTAAAATCCCTTCCAAATTAAACACAACAAGATTTTTTACTCCACACTGACTAAACCATTTTAAATCTTCTTCAAAACTTTTTAAATCACTATACACTGGCTCATTCCCTAAAATTCCAGAACCTGTACACCCTATAGCAAACATCGCTCTTTCTTTGTAAATCTTTAAACGAGAACGAATAAACCACCTATAATACCTTTCTAAAAACTTTCCTAAAAACCCTGAGAAAAAAGTTTTGTAAATAAAAAAATTCCTCCCCCCAAGATCCTTCCTTATATCATCCCCATACTTTCTTGATAAAAACTCAGGCAAAGGCAAGCCACTAATAATTATCTGAGAAGATTTAGCAAGCTCTTCAATTGTTTGAATTAAAAAATTATTATTCTTCGCTCTTCTAAAAAGAAACATCTTCACCCCATACTTTAACAACCCAAAACTTGAAAACTTAATAAAAGGAAAAGGAGGCTCAATATCAATCTTAATATCAAGCCCTTTATACTCTAACAATTTCTGAATACTTTCTTTCCCACAAAACCCGGAAAACCAATATCCCTCTATTTTAGAAAGAACAGGCCAGACCCCAAACTGAATATTCTTAGAACTCCCTTTCTTTATTTTTTCAAACTCTTTTCTTGAAGAAACAGCAATATACACAGAACAAGGAAAAGGAATTTTTAAGTTCTTCCAATCAACTTTCTCAGGAAACTCACACCAAAAAACAATCGAAGAAAACATTATCCAATAGCTCTACGCACATCAGCAACTTCAACACTATTCACCCCAGAAATCAGAGCAATCTCCTCCTCAAGCTTATCAGTACCTCCTTTCGCCTCATCACGCACAAAAATAAGTTTAATAGCTTTCAAACCAAACGCAACAGGCTCAAACTCTTCCTTACCCACCTCTCCCCCTTCCCGCGCGATACATTCCTTCGCCTTTTCCCTTAAACTTTCTAAATCCGTCTCAGGAGACTCAGGCATAATCTTCAAAGTAATAATAACACTCGCCATCTTAGTTCGGACCAGAAAAAGAACAATTCGCACATACATACTTCGCAGCAATCTTCCTACAATGCGGACAACGAACAATCTCAAAATTTCCACACGAAGGACATTTAAAACGAACAGACCCACCAAGATTAGAAATCTTCATACTGCAAGAAGAACAATACATTTCTTTAGCCATAAAAGAGCGATGATTCCATAATCTATATAAATGTTTTGAAACAAATAGACCTTAAAGAGGTTCATCAAACAAGAAACTCTTCAAAAAAAAAAAGGCTGACTATGACAAGAATTCTCTACGGACTCTGCGGAGTAGGACTCGGACACGCCATCAGAAGCAAAACTCTCCTCGACCACTTAACCAAAAAACACGAAATCATGATCATTAGCAGCCAGCATGTTTCCTCCTATCTTAAACATTATTACAAAAACGTCCACACTATCGAAGGATTCGAACTCATCTTCAAAAACAACACCATCGCTACAAGCTCCACACTTCTTAAAAACGCAAGTAAAGTAAACCCCACAACACTTGACACACTCGAACTTACCAAAAGAAAAATAGACACTTTCAACCCAGAACTCGTTATCTCAGACTGGGAAACCTTCTCTATGTATATCGCAAAATGGAAAAAAATTCCCTTACTAAGCATCGACAACCAACACTATCTTTTGTATGGAAACTATTCCTCTCCTCCCCATACCACACTTGATTACCTCAAAGCTCACGCAGTCCTAAAACTCTTCGGAAGAAAAGCAAACCATTACCTCATCACCCTCTTACCAGACATGAAACTCAAAACACACCACTCTATCACTCCCATTCCCCCAATTTTAAGACCTGAAATTCTCACCACACACCCCATCCGAGGAACACACATCCTCGTCTACCAATCCACAAACACCTACAAAAAACTCATCAACATCCTCAAACGCATTGATGAACACTTTATCATCTACGGATTTAACACCAAGAAAAAAGACGAAAACCTCACCTTTAAAAAATTCGACGACAAAACAGGATTCATCACAGACCTAGCACACGCAAAAGCAGTCATCAGCAACGGAGGATTCACCCTCATCAGCGAAGCACTCTACCTAAAAAAACCACTGCTCGTCGTTCCTATCCAAAAACACTTCGAACAAATTTTGAACGCATCCTACATAAAAGAACACAAACTTGGAGAATCCTACAAAGATCTCACAGAAAAAAACATCAAACACTTTCTTTCTCAAATCAAACAAAAAAATTACTCCACAATCAAAAAATGGAATAATCAAAAAACTCTTACTGCTGTTGACGAAGCAATCAAACACCTCACTAAAAAATTAAAAAACAAAAAACAGGCTCTGAACATAACATCTTCTCAAGATCCACAGTCATCTTCCCCTTTGAACCAATAATTGTCACACTATTTCCCTCTTGAATAAGAACTGTAACCACTTTACACCTCCTACCTCCTCTTTTTTCCTGAGATCTCATCCCACCACTCCCACATCAAGACACTCCAATCATCAAACTCTTCTTCCAAAGCTATCATTACCCTCTCTTTCTTTTAAAGAACTTTAAATAAGATATTAAAGACAAATCAGATTTTACCTGCATAAACTTTTTAAACAAACTCACAAAACTATTACTATGTATTACGCATGTTTAACACCACCCTGGTTCTTTAAGTGGGACATTCTCTTTGACTTCCTCTTCCTCTGCGTCGCATTCCTCATCTCCGCGTTCGCTTTCACTATCTACCGCAAAATAGAACAAAGCAATGTCAAAACATTTAGTATCTCTTTCTTTTTCATCGGACTTTCCTACCTCTCCCAAACACTTATCAACGGATATATTTTTACTCATATTGGCAACGGCATCTGCGGCTACCTCGCACTCGAACATCTTAACTTTATCAGCTTTATCGGAATTTCCGCACACCTCTTCTTCATGCTCTTAGGACTTTCCATCCTTGTTTACACCACACTTCAATCACGAGAACCAAAAATACTCTACCTTCTTCTCGGAGGATCACTCACCGCTATCCTCTTAAGCAGAAACAGAATCTCCACCTTCTTCATTCTCTCCGCACTCTACTTCACCTTAATTACCTGGCACTTCATGGACAACGCCTTCAAGAAAAAACAAAAAAACACACTCCTCATCGCAATCTCCTTCCTCATCCTGACACTAGGATGGATCGGATTTCTCTTTACCTCCTACTCTCCCCTCTTCTACGTCACCGGAAAACTCCTCGAACTCATCGCCTTCATCCTCATCTTCTGGAACTATCGCTTGCTGAGGAAAAAATGAATAAAAAAAGAGACAAACTCGAAATCATCCACTCAATTCTTAAAACCCTTCAAGAAAAAGGAGAACACACCAAACCCACACACATTTTGTATAAATCTAATCTCTCCCACCAAATGCTTACTGAATACTTAACAGAATTAATTAAAGGAAAATTTATTGAAGAAATAACTACCAATGACAGAAAAAAACATTACCGCCTTACTGAAAAAGGATTTAGCTACCTCAAAGATTATGACAGCATTAAAGCGTTCTTAGAATCTTACGGGTTAAATTAATAAGTAAGCTTTTTTCTGAATAAGTATGGATTTTGAAACAATACTTCAAATCATTTACTTCCTTGTTCCAATCGCCTTCGCGAACATGTCCCCAGTTCTTGTGAAGAAATACTTCTCTTCTCTCGCCAAACCACTCGACTTCAACAAGACCTTCCTTGGAGAAAGAATTTTTGGAGATCATAAAACATGGAGAGGACTGCTCTTTGGAATCATCGGTGGAATACTCGGCGCGTACCTCCAATTCTTTCTTTCAAACACTTCCTTCTTTAAAGAACTCAGCCTCGTTAACTTCCAAACAATCAATGTTCTCGCTTACGGCTTTCTCACCGGACTCGGCGTCATAATCGGAGATACTTTCGGAAGCTTTCTCAAAAGAAGATTCAAAATCCCACCAGGAGCAAGCTTCATACCCTTCGACCAAATCGTCGCACCACTCGGAGCAATACTTTTCCTCCTACCGCTTTACAAAATTAGTTTTGAATATTTTTTAATTGCTTTACTCATAAGTTTCTTCTGTCATATTTTAATTAAATGGATCGGATACTCCCTAAAGATCGAGAAAGAAAAATGGTAAAAACCTAGAACAGCTGATCCACATTAAATAAAAACGTCCTTGATCCTAAACTCTTTTTTAAAACGGAGAACTTAAATATGTGCACAACTACCATCAGATGTATACAAAGGTACTCATGTCCCAACTCGTCTCAACAAGAATTGAAGAAAACATCTCCAGAGAGATCATGAAACTCGCTAAAGAAAAAAATATCGGAAAGACCGCCCTTCTAAGAGAGCTTATTACCAAAGGTCTTGCAGATCTCAAACTGGATCTTGCACTCGACCTTTATCGTAAAGGAAAAATAACACTCTGGAAAGCCTCAGAACTTGCACAAATAAATCTCTGGCAGTTTCTTGAAGAAGTAAAAAAACATAAAATCCCCCTGCATTACACTCTTGAAGATGCTAAAGAAGATATCAGACAAGCTTTCGGACAATGATCATCAGTAATTCCACCCCACTGATCTACCTTGCTAAACTGAACAAACTCGATCTCGTCTTTAAAACGTACAAAAAAATTCTCATCCCAAAAGAAGTTTATTCCGAAGTAGTTATCGAAGGAAAGAAAATGAATAAACACGAAGTTGTTCTTATTGAAGAATTTATCAACAAAAAACTTATCAAAATTAAAGACGCAGGACTGCTCCATCAAGAGCTACGCTTTCTTCACATCGGAGAAGCAAAAGCAATCAACCTCTGCTTAAAGACCAAAACAAAAGAAATCCTCATAGATGACAAAGAAGCCTACGAACTCTGCAAACTCCTAAACTTACAACCAATCAGAACAACCGCCTTTCTTCTCCACTGCACGAAAAACAATTTTATCACAAAAACAGAATTTAAAAATTCTTTAGCCACACTAAGCCGAGAAGGATATTTCCTCAGCGCAGAAGTCTTCCAATTTCTTTTAGATGAAGTTGACCGTTTTGAAAATAAAAAAAGATAAAATTGAAGCACACTATTTAGATTCTCTGGTTGAATAAATTTTATGTAACGATAGATTTATAGAATTTACTTCAAAACAACTTCTCGCATCGCTCGCCTGAAAAACAATTATTGGAAAGGAAGAATCTTCTTAACCAAATTTGTCTTTTCAGGAAATAGTCATCGGGTAGATGAGGAATATCGCATGGCGTCGAGAAAAAGAGTGTTCGACCCTTACTCTTCTCAAGAATGGTCGTGGTCTGAAGTTTCCGAAATGATAAAAGAAAAATTTCCTGCAAATAAAACCTTAATCTTTGGAGCAGAACTTCATCTAAACAGCGATACTGTTGTTAGCGGCTGCGTAAGTATTGTTACTTCCTCACTAACACCCCCAAACAAATTTATAGAACGAGATGCTTGTTACATCGAAGGCAGATAGAATAAAAAAATTAGACATCCTTGACGCCCCAACTATTAACCCAACATATTTATATACAAGTTTAACTAGTTGTACTTTATGAAAACAACACAAATAACTGTAAAAGAAGTCGATCAAAAAACATTCCAAGAATTAAAAGCAGCTGCAATAAAAAGCAAACTCACTGTTGGTGCTGCATTAAATATTGCTATAGAAACCTGGCTTTCAAGTTTAAGAAAGACAAAAGGAAAACTCTCGGAACTAAAACCTACCGACTGGGGACCCGGAACAGAACACACAAGCGAAGAAATAGATGAAATACTCTACGGAAATTCATGGCAATCCTCCTAGACACTTCTTTCCTCATCGCACTAAACAACGAAAGAGACGTTCACCACCCTGCTGCAAAAACACTCTGGCCAGAAATAGAAAAAGAAATTTATGGAAAATATTTTATTTCAGATCACATTTTTGACGAAATTGTAGCAGTCACCATGCGCAAAGCAGGCAAAGAGCGAGCGAAACTATTAGGACACCACCTCCTCCAAAGCGTTCCCCTCATTAATCTGGACACCCACCTTTTTGAGGAGACATGGAAGCTGTTTACTCAGATTAAACAAAATTTAAGCTTCACAGACTGTAGCAACCTCATTTTACTCCAACTCATCAACTCAAATAAAATCGCAACATTTGATAAAACATTCAGGGAAATCAAAAATCTTGAAGTTCTGGGAAAAAATTGAAATAAAGTCTAAAATAAAAAATAAAAAAATTAGACGTCCTTGACGCCCCCTT
>JAHFKM010000043.1:5912-7131 GCA_023245385.1 archaeon | reverse complement strand
GGTTTAGATAAGTCTGGAAACTTCTTAAGGGAAGTTCTAAAACGCTATAAAATTCCAGTATTAAATCCTGCAGAAGGAGTCAGAAGTATGTTGAGTGAACGGTGGAAAGATGAAGGCTTCAGACAAAGACAAGCAGAAGGAGTCAGAAGAAACTGGCATGATGAAGACTTCAGACAAAGAAACGCAGAAGGAGTCAGAAGAGCGCGTTTAGATCCAAGGAATTTAGAAAAATATCATCTCCCAACAATTAAGGGATATAGGAAGGATATTGATGCCTATGCGCAGTCTGCATGGGAAGCAAATCTTGCGAGAATATTTAGTTATGTAGGGAAAAAATTCTGGATGCGACAGGAATTCAAATTAAAAATAACAGAAGAGTATAAAGAACTATTCAAAGCTTCTGAAACTGAAAGAAGCATAGACTTTGTTGTGGAAGGTCGAAGAGGAAAGATAAAGTTATATGAAATTTTTGTACCTCAAGCGGAAGATGAAGCAAGGTATGCGAAGCTTGAGTTGATGATCCAACAATATCCAGAATATCAGCTTCAACTTGTTACACAAAGAAAGTATTGTCGTTTAGAGAAATATTTCGAGGATAAGATTAATGCAGATTCTCGTTTTTCTGGTTGGGAAACAAGTGGAGATAATCTTAGAACGAACCCGGAGAAATATGGAGGTGTTACTTCTCAACCTCAAGTTCAGCAATGACTTCTGAGGCAGGAAGCATCCAGCAGAAGAAGCGTTCGTAGAGTGTTTGGTTGAGATTAATGAGTGGGTTGAAGAGTGTGTTAAGAAAAGTTGCGTTCATTCGGGTGTAGTTTATTTTTCTTTTAAGAATTTTAAAGCGGGGAGTTTGATAAAAGGTTTTAGTGGTAAAAAAATCAAAGGTGAAGTAGGAGAAGAAGCGTTTGTGGGTTGGATCCCAGTAGCTTACTCCGCAGGAGAAGTGTGGTCCTCGGATAATTACCTTTCCTCGATTGCGGGTAATTCTATGAATTTCTTTTATTGTTTTAATTAAATCTTCAACATGTTCGAGGACATGGCTGCAATAGACTTCGTCAAATTCGTTGTCTTTGAAGGGGAGTTTTTGATTGATGTCAGCGACGATGTCTACACCAGGAAGTTTTAACTCGTCTAAGTTTGTCCAGGTGTCTGTAGCGTTAGATTTTTTAATGTCTTTTCCAGCCCCTAAGTTGAGTTTTTTCATTGGCGTTGTGCT
>JAHFKM010000043.1:0-5902 GCA_023245385.1 archaeon | reverse complement strand
CTCATCAGCCATCCTGTTTTGGTGTCTATTTTTTTTGAAGTGAATTTGTTTTTTAAAGTTCCATAAACGGTAAAGAGAAGCCAGGTGGTAGTTGCGGTGATTGTTTTGATGTTGAAGCTTGTCCACATGCGTGTGCTTGCATAGAGGAACATTGGTAAATAAAAATTTCTAGTAGTTACGTTCAGATTGTATTTTTTGAAGAGTTGTTCGCGTGCGAGTGCGGTTCGGGTTTTTTGTTTTTTTAAGTCTTTGAAACTTTGATAGGCGTAGCCTGCGATCATGCGGGGTTGTTGGGGATTGTCGAGAACGCGGAGGGTGTATTTTTTTTGGAGGATGTCGAGTGGTCGTTCGAAATCGTCTGCGAGTGTTTCATTGAAGGAGTAGAGTTCTTTTCTGAAAATGTTGCAGAGGAAGGGGAAGTTTTTGCTTTCAGGATTGACGTAGAGTGCTCCGTCTTTTCGGAGGGTGAATTTTTTCTTCATGAATTCTAGCCAGTAGTAGCTTCCCCAGGCTGATGCTAAGAAGGCTAAGTCTTTGCTTTTTTCTAAGAGTTCTTTTTCGTATTCGATAGGGTAGGATTCTACAATACCGCCGAGTTGGGGATCGTCAAACCAGGAGACGAGTTCTTGGAGGTCTTCTTTTTTGTGAACGGTGAAGATCCAGTCTGCGTCGTGGATGATGATAATGTCTCCTCGTGCATGGAGGATGATGTTGTTGATGACTGCGGGTTTTCCTTTGCGTTCGTTGAGTTTGTAGTATTTGAAAATGTGAGCTTGTTTCTTTTGATATTCTTGAACGATGGAAAGTGTTCCGTCTGAGCAGCCGTCAAGTCCGAGAAGAACCTCGTAAGAATCGTAAGGGAGTTTAGAAAGATTTTCTAAAGCTCCTCTGATAATTTTTTCTTCATTATGTGCCGCGATTAAAAAAGATATCTTTACCATTGTTTAAAAAAAGAATAAGGAGAAGATTTATAAGACCTTTCAAAACAATTTGTCATACACTTTTACAATTACTCTTAAGGGAGAATAGATCAATCTTAATCTGGTTACTGCGAGGAACATTTCTATTGTTGCTTTTCTGACATTCAGGGTTGAACCTTCGCTATCTTTCCATAGTATTGGGATTTCTTTTACGACAAATCTATTTCTTTTTAATTGGTATAATAGGTCAACATCAAACGCCCATCTTGTTATTCCAAGATCAGGTAAAATCTTTTTAATGACATCTTTCCTAAAAAGTTTCGCGCCACATTGTGAATCTTTAATTCGTAATCCAAATAAGATTTTAATTAAAATGTTAAATCCTCTTGACGCGATCCTTCTTGAAAGAGGTTGTTTTGGTTCTACAACTGCGTCTTGGATATAGCGGGAAGCGATCACTCCGTCATAGCCGAGAATATTTTTGACGCACTTTTCAAACTCTGGAGCGCTTGTGGAATTGTCAGCGTCTACAAAACCAATAAGGTCTCCTTTGGCGATTTTAAATCCTTCAATGACTGCGCCTCCTTTTCCTATTCCTGCTTTAAATTCTAAGATCTTTAATGGAGTATGCTTTTTTTTAAATGATTCTAAAATCCCGTAAGTGGTATCTGTGCAGCCGTTCATTACTACTATAATTTCGTAGTTTTCTTTATTATTTTTTGAAAAGAAAGAGAGATATTCTTCTAATGTTTTTCCAATTCTTTTCTCTTCATTATATGCTGGAATGATAATGCTCAGTTCCATAGGCTTTTGTGTATATAAGAAGTATTAAAAATAACACGGTCATTAAAGCAGCAAGGATTTTTATAATACTCTCTAAATTTTGATGAAATAGGACTAAGGCTAAAACTTCAATGAGGAAAAAAACAAATAAGATCCAGATAAATTTTAATTTTCCTATTGAGAGGTTATACAAAGAGAGAAGGTAGGATAAAGAATAAAATGCCATCATTACGCCCATCCAGCCGACTAAAGGGATAATACGTAAATATTCCTTTCCAAATAAGAGGAGGATAATTATTTTGGGAAAGAGAAAGTACAGGCTTACTGCGGCAAAAGATCCTAGGGTCATTAAGATGAGTGACTTGTTCAAAATTTGTTTATTTTCTTTTTTTAGAGAATGCATCTCAGCGACTTTAGGAAACATGACATTTCCTATAGCGAATGTTCCAAAAAAAATCATTTTCCCGATAAGAGATAGAGCGGCATAATATCCTGCGTCAATGTCTTGAAAAAAATGTTTCACCAGCAGAACGTCAACTGTGTAAAATCCTGTTAAGAGTAGTAAAGCGAAGAAAACAGGGAGAGCATAGTTATATACTTCATTTCTTTCAAAGGTTTCGTGTGTTTTTTTAAAAAAGTTTTTTAAAGGAAAGTAAGAGAGTAAGAAAGCAATTCCTAGGGAGCAGGTAATTCCTAGGACAGCGCCACCAACACCAAGGCCTAGAAGAACGAATCCTATTCCAAGAGCCATTTTTACAAATCCTTCTGACACGAGATTTAATCCTAAATCTTTAAATGATTGCAAGCCTTGTAAGATTCCTCTTGTTATGGGTAAGAGAAGGGAAAATAGGAGGATAGGGGTGAAGAGGAGTAATATTTCTTTTGGAATTTTTAAGAAATCAGCTATAAACCCGATCAAGACTAAAAAAATAAGTGTAGCAGTAATGCCTGTCAACAATAATTTTCTTACGCTTCTTCGCAACAGAACATTTACTTTTTCTTTATGTTGTTCTGCTTTAAATTTTGCGCTGAATTTCGCGATTGTTGTTTGAATAACGTTTACTGGAACATTTACTATATAGATCAGAGAAAGAACAGCTCCTAAAATACCATACTGCACTGGACCAAGAAGGCGACCAGCAGCAAAATGATATGCATATCCTAAAACGTTCGCGATCATTGTCGCGGAAAAGAGAATAATTCCATCTCTAATTAAACTATCGTTCTTGTTATATTTCAGCCATTTCATTAGGTCAACCAGATTAAGGCGCTAAAAAACAAGCTCATTCCTAGCATACAGAAAGTAATTTGTTTTTCTGTAAATTTTCCTGTTCTCGTCAAAAAATGGGGAAGAGAGTAAATGTGTCTTTCATGCCGGGAAATAATCTTTCCTTCCTTCCAGACTCCGTAGGACTGTGCTTTAAATCCGCTCCTTGCTTTTAGTATGAATTCGATAAAAAATGGGATTGAAACGATTAGAGCTGCTCTTTCTATATTTCCTAAAATTGCTATCACTGCTAAAACTCCTCCTAACAGATAGGTTAAAGAGTCACCAGCGAGAATTTTTGCGGGTGTCTTGTTAAAAAGATAAAATGCGTAAAGGGAAGCGACACTTACGACAGCGATTAAGGCTGCGAGATATGCATGATTTTTATATGCGAACAAGCCTAAGCTGCTTAGATAAATTATTCCCATTCCTGCTTCCATTCCATTAAACCCTGCGAGCATATTTGTCATATTCGCGGCGCCAACAACTCCTAAGGGAACAAAAAGTAGGGGATAGAGAATTCCGAAATCGATTACTCCTATGAAAGGTAGCCCCATATCTGTTGTGCCTGCTCTTACTACCATTAAAGGAATAGCTGCGGTTAGTGTTAACAATGGTTTTTGCCATTGTCTTAAGCCTGCGGAGCTTTCTTTTCCTTTTTCTATGACGAGGTCGTCCAAAAAACCAACGAGGGTAATGATAAAGATAGAAATCATCGCGGCGAATAAGAGTAAGAGATTATTCGCGTCTAAAATTAAACTAAACGCTCCTTTTGATACAAAGGTTCTGATGAAGATAAAGAGGAGTAGTCCTGCGAGGATTCCAGCGAGAACAGAAATACCTCCTGACAAAGGAACCAAAGGTTGATGTTCTTTATTTTGATCTTTTACTTCTAGGTTAATTTTTTTTAAATATTTAATCCACCAGGATGTAGAGACTAATGATATGAGAAAGCTTACTAGTACACAAATAGAGATGAAAAGGTTCATTCGTTTCGTTAATTCCTATCTTATAAAAAGGTTTCTGGAAGTGGTGATTGGAAGAATTTACATTTTTTTTAGATTATAAAAATTAAAAATAGTTTACACTCCAAAAAACCTGCTCCAGTTTTGAAGAATAGAAACAGTATAATAAAGATGTATAATGCTCATCCATCCGATAATAATAATTCCCAGCATAAGGTATTTCAGCATTTTATTTCTCACTTTTAATCCTTCAGCGACTAAAAACGCGTATATTGGGACAAGATAGGTAAAATATCTGAAATAATAGAGGGTACTACCTTTACTTAAATAAGAGATTAAAGGATTTAAAATTAATGGGATCGCGAAAATGCCTAGAAAAGTAAAAGCGATAAACACTCCGAGATTTCTGTTTTCTTTCCAGATTTTATACATTCCTCTTAAAAAAAGCGCGGTCAATAAAATTATGAGGATAAAGAGGTAGGGGAAAAATGTTTTTACTGTTGATATATTTGCCATTATTCCAAACTTCCAGAAGGGATAGGGTATTTCAGAAACTTTCAATCCTAAGAAAGGCAAATTCTTAGATTCTACGATGGTATAGTGAAACTGTTTTAAGAACCTTGGAAGATACAAAAGAATTGCAAGAATGAAAACAAGAATTCCAATACTATACCTTTTTATGTCAATTTTTTCTTTCTTTCTAAAATAGAGAATGGTCAAACAATGCGTCGCTATGATAAATCCTGTATAAAAATGAATATAAAACGCGAGAATGTAGAGGATTGTTAATGGATAAATCATTTTTTTTTCTTTCCTAAAAATATATCTGTATAAACACCACATTGAAAGTAGATAGAACAAAGAAAGTAAAATGTACGAACGTAATTGCTGAGCATACACGAGTTGTAAAGGATTCAAGGTGAGTAAGAAAGAAGAGAGCAATCCTGTTTCAGTACTTTTTGTTAACTCTTTTACTAAGAAATAGCTTGTGACAATTCCTAAGACTGCTAGAAACACGTTGACGAGTCTTAAGAAAAAAACAGAGTCGTCTATTTTTGTTAACAGTCCTAAAAAGAGGTAATATCCTGGGGGATGTGGTTCTGTGGCGAGCACGACGTCCATTTTTCCTGTTACCATATCTCTCGCGAACTCTAGGCTGTGATCTTCATCAGTTCCAAATTGTCGTTCATTAAGAAGGTGTAGTCTCAGAAAGAGAGCGAGTACGATGATAGCGATTAAAATAAGGTTTGTTCTTTTCATTTTTCTTTGACACCTTTGAAAGTCTTCATATGATCTATCTGCGAAACATTAATAAAGCTCTTCTTCTCTTTTTTTTTATGGCAAGTGTTATTAGTGATCTTTGGGGATTTATGAAGCAAAATAAAAAGTGGTGGCTTATTCCCATTCTTTTTCTCTTAGCGGTCGTTAGTATTCTTATTGTCTTCGTGGGAAGTTCAAGTATTTCACCTTTTGTCTATGCTCTCTTTTAGACGAGGTCGGGTCAGAAACCCTTCGCGGACTTTAGTCCGAAGATTGAATGACCGAACCCTCAAAAGAGGGCGACAGAGTCGTTGTGTAAATTCTTCTAAAAAAAGGGGTAGCGACAAAACTATTTTGGCGCCGGCTAATTTTTTAAAACAGGGTATAAACCTGTTTTATAAGTGAATAAGAACTTTTTTTGATTAAAGGTTTTGCTCGCGACACCCGCGCCAAGTGCGCGCAGAACTTATATAATCGTAAGACCATTTGTTACTCTGAATTAGCAAGTCGTTAGGTAATAAAATCGGTGATAAAAAAAGTCTCTAGGAGGTGTGGGTAAGTGTTTGTTCGCGGGTTCAAATTTAGGCTGTATCCGAAAAGGAAACAAGGTGAAGAACTGGAGTTGATGCTTAAACACTCTTGCGATGTGTATAATGCTCTTCTTGCTGAGCGGTACGAGCATGGTTTGTCTCGTTATGACCTGCAAA
>JAHFKM010000042.1 GCA_023245385.1 archaeon | reverse complement strand
GAAGCTCCGAGAGATTTGGTTCTTCCAGAGAGTATTACCCAATATGCGATCAGCCACGGAGACACCCAAGAAATCCATGACATCCTCTTGCTCACAAGACCTGATTATTCTTTGTTTGATGAGATGAGAAATATCAAAGACTTTTTACTCTTCACAGACCTACGCTTAGCAGGAATAGGTTTAGCTGGTGTTATCCACGCAACCAATCCTATAGATGCTATTCAAAGGTTTGTAGGAAAGATAGAGTTAGGAGTTATTCCTCATGTGATTGATACTGTTATTTTTATTAAAAATGGTGCAATCAACAAAGTCTTAAGTTTGGAGATTACTGTGAAAGTTCCTTCTGGAATGACTGAAGCAGACTTAGCAAGACCTGTTGTGGTTGTGACGGATTTTGAGAGTAAGAAGTTGGAATATGAGATTTATAGTTATGGTGAGGAGACTGTGGTTGTTCCTGTGACAGAACAGATAATGTATGATCCTACAAAGCTTCTCGCGGCAAAACAGATTGAGCAGGAACTACTGAATTACACAGATAAGGTAAAGGTGAATGTGATGCCTAATAATAAAGCGGTTATTTATGTTCCTCAGGAAGATATTGCGAAGATTATTGGAAAGCAAGGATCTACAATAGAGAAAATAGAAAAAAGTTTAGGGTTTAGTATTGATGTTCAAGAGCTTGAAGAAGCGCCAAGGAATACTGATAAGAAAAATTCAATTGCTTACAAGCTTGAGGAAAATAATAAAGCGGTTATTTTTAGAGTGTCTCATCAGTATGGGGGACAGGCAGCTGAAATTTATATTGATGATCATTTTCTCTTCACTTCAACATTGAGCAAAAAAGGTGATATTAAGATTCATAAAAAGTCTAAACTTGGACAAACGCTTTTAGAAGATTTAGATAAAGCAAAAAAAGTAGAAGTTAGAGTTTGATTGTTAATATTTATATTTCTTAAAGGATAGGTTCTCAAGGAGGCTAGAGTTTGAATAAAGTGGAGTCTCATTTTTAGTGATAGTAAAAAAAGTATCTTGAACGATTGGACTCTTCAATTGCAAATCAATCACACTATTATAGAGCATAATCTCTAATTGGGATGAGAATAATACTTAAAGGAATATTAACTCTCACCTATGAATTTATTCAATCATAACAAATTCTGGATCAAGTTTTTTTTGATACATTTCTTTTGAGCCATCTCGAAACACTAGTTCTATTGGTTTGTATCCGAGTGATTGTGCGTGACCAAAGAATTCACAACGTCCGAATTGTCCGGGAGTGTCATCTAAAAAAAGAATTTGGCGTTGCATTTTTTGGAAATGTTTTTCTGCGGCATAGATCGTCAGAGGACAAGCATAGAATGGATTTCCTAAGACTTTCAAAGCGGGAGAGTAATTTGGAGTAAATTGTTTTCCTAGAACAAGAACAAAGTTTTTTTCATCATGGAGAATTTCAACGAATTCAGAAATTCCAAGAAGGATATTATGGAATTCTGTTGCGTAAAAATTGTGTTTTCTTTCGGAGATATGATCTTCAAATCTTCTTCCGTATTTTGTTGAGGCGTAATTTTTGAGTCTTAGGATTTCTTTTGGATTTACAACTTTTCCTTGTGCGATCCAGTTTCGTTTGAGTTCACGTTCACGTTCGATGAGGAGTATTGCTACTGCTTCTTTCTGTGCTTCAGTTCGTTCTGTCATTTTTCTAAAAACAACCTGTTCTTTCGCAGCTTCAAGCAGAGCAACAGCTTTCTGATAATGATTCAGGTGACTTTCAATCGCTCTTCTTATCTCATTATATTCTTTTTCGAAACGCTTGCCGAGTTTAGGATCAGGAGAATTTTCATAAGATTCTAGCGATTCAAGAATAATTCTAGAGTGGACAGCGAGTTCGAGTTGAGAATCAGCAAGATGATTCGCTTCTTTTTCTTGGAGTCTAGAAAGATCTTTTTTAAAGAGACGCAGAGAGTTTAATTTTTCTTCTAAAGAAAGATAAGGATGTACATAAACTGTATCTCCTTCAAATCTGTCTATCACAACTTTCTGTTTTCCTGTGTGGGTAAATCTTTCTCCTGTGACAAAATATTCTCCCTGAAGAACTTTTTCTGTAGTATAGAAGCTTCCCAGTTCGCTATGATCATCGATAATGTCTAATTCAAGAACTTGATGTATTTTTAAAGGAGGTGTAATTTTATCCATAAGAAAAATAAAGGTATAGTTTTTTAAAACTATCTACTTTTGTTTAAATTCTTGTAGGATATATTTTGGGACAATTCCTAATGGGATATACTTCTGCTGAATTTCTTCTGGTAAGTATTTGAAGTCTCTAATTCTTTTACGACAATTTTCTTCTCTACATACGCAATTCATTTCCCAATTATCTTTATGTATAGTAGTAGAATAATCAAAACATATTTCTTCATCTTTTTGAATTTTTTTTAGTGCTATGAGAATTACTTCGTTTTGTTTGATTTTTATTCCTGGATTTGGAGTACATGAATGATTAATTAAATCGTCATATTCTCCGGAAGGACCAAGGTAAAGATTGTTTCCAACTTGAATATATCTGTCATCTTCTGGTGTTAGTATTTCTGGTAATTCTTGTCTTTTCATTAGTTGACCTTTAAATTCAATAATTTTCTCTCCTTTTTTAAAAACAGTATTTGCAAAAACAGTTTTACCTTTTTTTGATTGTCCTGAAATTAAACGATTCATGATGTAATTATTCCTTTAAAAAATTATTATTCTCCAGTATATCCGCAAACCCCTATTCTCGGAGAATTAACAACAAGAACACGCATATCCTTATCGCATTCATGGCTATTTTTACATTCCTTGCATAAAAAAAATTCCTCACCATTCGCCATACACTCCTGACAAACTTCCTCAGGTTTTTTTCCACAAGAACATTCAAAATCGGGAAGGTTATTTCTTGCGAGAATTTTAACATCCTTTAACGAACCTGAATGCGTTTCAATACATTTAAGGTTTAAATGTGTTGTTGAACCAAAATCATACTCATAAGAAAAAGAAACACCTGGAAAAAGAATACGCTCAATGCTCACTTTCATACTCTTATCATCATACTCAGCCTTAGGATTAGAAACATAGGTTTTTCCATTAATAGTAAACATACTCAAATGACCACAACATTCAAGCCAGAGATCTCTTAAAAAAGAATCAATTTCTCCTAAATTCCTTGAACCATCCACTTCAAAATGCACCAAAAAAGGACCGTCGCTAGCGCGAAAATGAAAGATCTTTCCAGAAACAGTGCTGCTCTTCTGCTTTTTTCTTTCTTCACAAGAAATTAAATGTTTTCCGATTGCACTTCCGGAGAAAACTTTGTCACAAGAATAACAAGCGCCTTCTGATTTCATTTATTTATCCTTCGTTTGCATAAAAGTCGCGGCGACATCAATAATATATTTTCCCTCATCTAATTTATAGACTAATGGATCTCCTTTGAATAAACGAACAAGATCAAGTTCAAATTTTCCTGGTTTTAGTACATTTACAGAAGCTAAATCGAGAATGACAGGAGTATCTTCATCTAAAATACCTATAATATCTTTTACATCACCTTCGATCTGTTTCCTGTCTTCTAGAGTAAGATTTTTTGTTACTTCTTGTATTTTATGGAGAGCTTCTTTTTTTATAAAGAAAAAAAACTTTCCACCACATTGAGGACAGCCTTTGAGAATGTTATTTGTACCATCATCATAAATCGCGGCACATTTAACACATTGGTGCATTTTCTATCGCTTACCTCGCTTCTCAAGGGTAAAGAGTTCTATTTTATTCGGATCTTTTTTAATTTCTTTGACTACAGTCGCGGGACCGATAATTGTCATTCCGGAAGTTTTGTTTAAGATGATATTTGCTATACTTTTTCTTATCTTATCTATGAGAAGGGTATTTTTTGGCTGGTAATCGACGCTGCAGATTTCTATTCCTTTGAATTTTTTATCAATAACTTCCATTGTTCTTCTGATTAATTCTGATTCTTCGTGAGCTGCCAAGCGTCCTTCGATGAGAATGATTTTATCTTCTTTTACAGACTTTAAAATTTTCTGAATTTTTCCGCTACGATCTAGTCCGGAAAGCTCGTGGTAGGGGATAAATTGCAATGTTAACATATGGTCACCTCACTAGTTTAAAGATCTCCTCGTAAAATTGTTCAACATTTGTTCCTTTCTCTGCTGAGATTCCTATAACTGGGTATTGGGGGAATGCGGATTCTATTCGTTTTACATCGGATTTTTTCAGGTCAATTTTGTTTCCAACGATTAAGACGGGAATGTCTCGTGCTGCTAAGTTTCCAATAATGGTGATATTTACTTGATTGTACGGATTTTGGGTAGAGTCTAAAACAACGAGGACACAGTCCATATCATCAAGCCATTTGATTGATTCGATGACTCCTTTGGTTGCTTCTTTCGCTCGTTCTTTTGCTTCTTTGGCGTTCATTTTAAATTTTAAAAAATCTTCATAGTCTATTTTTGTTGCGATTCCTGGTGTGTCAACTAAGTTGAAGGTGATTTCTTTTCCTTTTCTTTTCATATGAATTTTTTCTTTTACGATGATTTCTCTTGTTTCATGAGGGACTGGAGAGACGCTGGACATTTCTTCTCCTAACCAGTCTTTGCAGATTTTATTTGCGATACTGGATTTGCCGGCGTTTGGCGGACCGTATATTCCCAATTTGATATGCTTCTTTGTTCTAAAGATTGTAGAAATGAAACTTAACAAGGATTTGATTCCCTTCATCATCACTCTTAAGCTTTTTTACTTAGTTTTTAAGGTTTTTGGTGATCGAGGCCTCTGATTTTTTTTATGTTCACTTCAAATGTAATTCAACAGTGTCGCCTTCACCTAAAATGTGGTCTAAACCGACAGTAGAACCATCATGTTTCACACCCTTTCCCCATATTCTCGCAAATTTAAATCTAGCAATAAAATCTTTATGAACATATGCTGCAAGATCTTTTACAGAGCTTCCTTTTGGTAAGGCGACAGGAGGCCAATCAGTTTTTTTTCCTGGCATTTTTGTTCGTACCCAGATTAAACCTAGTTTTGTCCAGATACTGTGTTTGAGATCTTCAACCCAGCAGACTGGAAAGGGACAGGTGAAGGATTTCATTAATTTATTTACCACAACAAGACAGGGTTTTGCTCCTTCAATTTTTCTCAAAAGTCGTTCGAGTTTTATAAAGGCGATTTCAAATTCTACTTGCATTAAAAATAAATCTTTTTCACAGTCTCTTGTTCCATCTAAGACAATCACAATTAAATCAGCTGCTCTTGCGATAGACAAAAAACTCGGGCCTTTCTCACTCTCAGCATAACCTCTAAATAAAGCTGGGAGCTCTACCATTTGAATATTGACGCCTTCATATTCCATTACTCCTATTTCTGGAATCTGCGTCGTAAACTCATAATCCGCAACTTCCGGTTTCGCATTCGTAAACTTTTTTAAGATCCAAGATTTTCCAGAGTTTGGTAAACCTACTAACACTACTTGCGCAGCACCTTCTTTTTTAATCGAAAGACTAAAACCACCTGCTTTTTTTGTTCTTTCTTTCTCTACTTTTTCTTTTAGCTTTGAAATTTTTGTTTTAATTTCCTGAAGAAGTCCCTCGGCTCCTTTGTGTTTTGGGGAAGCTGAGAGTAAACCTTCTAAGGCTCTGATTTTTTCTTGAGGAGTTTTTGCCAGATCAACTTTCTTTAAGGCTTCAGAATATTCATAGTCTGCATTGATGGGCATAAACAGGAAAGAACCATTGTAATTTTTATATCTTCTCATTCCAAAATAAGAACAAATGGCAGAGCACTATTTTACTAAAGAACCGCAGTCAGAGAAAAGAATATTTAAACATAAAACAATTTTAAGAAATAGAGAAATAGAATTTTTCACAGCTTCAGGTTTATTTTCAATTAAACAGGTGGATATCGGGAGTGCTTTACTTATTAACAAATCGATTATTAAAGAAGGGTGGAAAATTCTGGACTTAGGTTGTGGCTGTGGTATTGTTGGACTTACTTTGAAAATAATTTTTCCTAGTCTTGAACTTACCTTTTCTGATATTAATGAGAGAGCTTTGGAGCTTACCGAAAAAAACTTAGATTTCCATAAAATAAAAGGAGAGACAGTTCAAAGTGATGGTTTTGAAAAAATTAAAAATACTTTTGATAGCATTCTGCTTAATCCTCCACAAACTGCAGGAAAAGAAATTTGCTTCAAACTTATTGAAGATGCTAAAGCTCATTTAAATATGAGGGGCTTATTTCAACTTGTCGCGAGACATAAGAAAGGGGGGAGAGTATTAAGTAAAAAAATGTTAGAAGTGTTTGGTAATGTCAAGGATACTGCGAAAAAAGCAGGGTATAGAATTTATGTAAGTGAAAAAAATAACATACCCGATGAAGAAACTAACACACGCGAGAAGAATGACTTATTTTAGATGATTCTCTTAAAGAGTTATAGAATCCAACCATCTCACCAATCAACAAGTGAGGTAAGTGTTCAGCCTGCGCTCCATACCTTTCAACAATCCCAAAGAGCTTCGCTGTTTCGTTAGAGTTAAAAATTAACAATTCATTTCTGTTAGTGAAATAATTATGTTCTAACGTTGCTGCAACTCCAACTGCTCCTGTCTTAGGATTAAATCCTAACTCTGCGTGGATGCGACGATGAAATTCTTGTTGACGCGAGTCTCTGGGCTCTGCTAATATCAAATAGTAATCTGAAGTAAGTCTCCCTTCAAGACCCTGTAAAGGATTATACTTTCCCTCTTCAAGAGAAAGCTCCCGCTTTGCACATTGAATTTCAAAGTTAAATTTCCATTCTAACACACGGTCTGCAACGGGCTTACTCGTAATCGTTCTCGAAAATCTTCCGCGTATTTTCCCCAGTTCCATTTCTTCAATAAAGAAAAGATCTTCAAGCGGAATTCCATATTTCTGCGCAGCCAACTTATACGCATTAAGATCCCGCTCAGCATAGATATTTATCATAACAAGGAGAACTTCTCCTCCCTCTTAAACATTTCGAGAATAAAACTATTCTAGGTCGAGGCTATCCCACCGTTCGCTTCGCTCACTCCGCAGCAGAGCTGCGGGGTATTACGCCTCGACAAATGAGAAAAGTGTTAACTGATT
>JAHFKM010000041.1 GCA_023245385.1 archaeon | reverse complement strand
TTTATTTATCTCCTTTTACATTAATTATTCAAATTATATAAACTTTCCTAAAAATTAAGTGACGTTTACTTTACAGCCCACCTACTATCAGCATATTCTTTGTTGAATAGCATGCGCCCAGACATGCCCGAGCGCCTACCAAAGATGCTATGCTCGTCTTATTTATAGGAGTTAAACAGTTATTTAAGTCCATCCTTGCTGCTGGCTGGTGAAGATTTGTAAGAATTCTTGTGGCGTGAGGATGTGGATGTTGTGTTGTTGGCGGATTTCTTTTTTGTGGTTGTGGATGTGTTTGTCGCTGCTTATAATGTAGTCTGCTTTGGCGTCGATTGCGCATTCTATAATTTTGTTGTCGTCTGGGTCTTCTTTGATGATATTAACTCGGGTTGTGGTTTCTATGATATGTGCAATGATTGCTATTCTTGCTACTGCTTGTTGTGCTTCTTGTTGTTTGTTTTTTATTTTGTCTTGTATTTCTTGGTATTGGAATACTTTGTAGTATTCTTTGAAGATGGGTTCTGAAAGGAAGAGGCAGATTTTCTTTTGTTCTGCGAGTTCTACGATTTTTTCGCAGGCTCCATGTGTGAGTGTGGCTGCGACGAGAACGTTTGTGTCAGCAGTAATGCTGATCATTGTTTTTTTCTTGCTTTGTGGACGAGGTCTGGGATGTCTTCTTCTTTCAGTCCTGCTTTCTTTGCAGCCTCTTTTAGGGGCTTAGTTATTTCTGCGAAGGTTTGGGTGCTGACTTTCTTGATGATCAAAGTGCCGTTTGTTAAGAAAAATAGGACTTTTGTTCCTTCTTTTAGACCCATTTCTTCTCTGATATCTGAGGGTACTGCAATTTGACCCCGTGAACTTACTGTTCCCATTTCTATTGTTTCAGTCATACTTTTTATCCTCCAAGCATGTATATCTTATTAGTAAGGTATATCTTATATTTAAGGATTGCCCTCATTTAAGATAATCATTGTCTCTGAAGAAGAATAAATTTACAAAATAAGCAGATTCTTTAACTTTTTGTCTTAATCTTTTTGATGAAACCTACATGTGGTGCCTGTAACAGTTCCAAAAGCAAGTTTGATAAAAAAATACCCTAGAGATCCCCAAGGTGTGCTTGAATGGCTTAAGTGGAAGAACCTGACAATACCTCAAGACCTCTCTATAACTCTCAAAGAGATTGAAGCACAGAGAAACAAATTCAAGAATAGAATCCAATAATATCGTAGTTTTCTCGGGTAATCTTTTTGCACGGCCGGTGCATGCCACTCAACAAAGAATGCTCCAACCATCTGACACCCTCTTAAATACAAGGTTCCCGTTATTAGTAGGAGTAAAAGACCAATGGCAGAAAACGACATTTACAATAGCAAAAAAAGGTACGAAACCTTCAAAACAAAAATAGACACCTCACCAATCTCTAAACTCTCCTTCTTATCAACATACTGCTTTAATTCCAAATACCTTTATACTTTATGTTCTGTGATCTTCACACCCAAGTTCACATCCCACTTCCAAAAAATAAGATCAAAATCTTTTTCCCCCTTTCATAAAAGTGCAAGCAGAGCTCTTCTCAATCACCCACGTCAAATCATAATCCCCTAACAGATCTAAATTACGGTCTGCAGAATCTATTTTTTTTAATATATTATTAAAATAACTCCCACTCTTAGGAACAATATTTATAGACACTAACTCGCTTTTTAATCTTTCACCAAGTAAAGACCCCATCGTTAAGAAAAAAACTTTTCCTAAGACAAACGGCTTTTTAGAAGCATGAATATTCCCAACAATCACAAAAGTAACACACCATTTACAATAATGTTTAAGAATATTCTCAACCATCTTCTCCTCACGCTGCTCCTGAACAGGAAACTCAGAATTTATTTCTCCAATATCAATACAAAAAACACCCACTTTTAAATTAACCTTCTTCAATTTAGCATAGAGCTTCTTCATAAGCAAAAAATATTCTTTACTATTTCTCCCATCAGAACATTCCGAATACGAAAAAAAAGGCATCTCCAACAAATAACGATCCTCACCAGTCTTAAAAAACTGATCAACAAAAAACTGTTCATCCTCAGGAATTTCCAAACATAAATTAAAGTCCTTAGTATAATCTAAAAAAAAATCTGAAAGCATCAAAGGAATCTCCCTCGTACCATGAAGCTCACCAAAAAGTACAAGCCCCTTCCCACACACCTTTTCCAAAACAACACTACCAAAACTCATAAAAGATTCTCCACAACATCTGAAGTAAGATCATAACCAGACTTAAGCTCTAACCAAAGCCATTGTCCATTAGGATTAAGCTCCAAAAAAACATACTCTTGCTTTGGTGTTACAACCATATCAATTTCTCCAAAACTAAGATTATAATGCTTCAACAAATCCTCACAAAAATCAGTAATCGTCTCTGGAAGATCCACTCTTTCATATTTCACATTCTCAAAATCATATCTCCTAAAATCAATCTTAGACTGTTCAGAATCCTGAGAATGAATAGCAACAGCAACAACTTTCTCCTCTAAAGCAGTAATCCGAAGTTCATAATCCTTCTCAATATATCTTTGAAAGAGACTGGGATTCCTCCTAATAAGATCCGCATACTGCAAATTCTCCTTACGAACCAAATTATTATATGTAATATAATGCTCACCATTCCGCATCACTACCGCCGCCTTCTGAAGTTTATGACAAATCTTCCCACCTTCTTGCTCATAAAAAAATTTAAGCATTGAGGGATCATTTGTTAAAATTGTTTCGGGAACAAGAATTGGCAGACCATAATTTTTAGCAAAAAGAAACTGATCAACCTTATTATTCGCTGCAAACTCCGCTTGCGGACGATTAACAACCTTCCCACGATGAGTAAAAAGCAAGCCCTGCCACGTCCTCTTCGTCTCAGTAAAAATAATATCTTCCAAATCCTTGGGAACACCTTCAGGAACAATAGGATCCATAACTCTCCGATTCCAAATATTCCAACCCTCATCTAAAAAAACCTTACGATCCCCATCAGAAATTTTATAGAGTCCATTTTTTGAGTCAAAAGAAAGCCCATACTTTTCTATAATCTTCTCAGTCTCTACAATAAAAAAATCAACACCCTGTTTTTTCAAATAAGAAGAAACAGCTTCAACATGAGGATCATCCTCATAACTTAATATTAACACCCGTTTCATAGTTCCACCACCTAAAAAAAGATAAAAAAAGAGATTTACCAATCATCAATAACAGGTATCCCTTTAATAGTACACGCACTAGGGGTAATAGCCATTTTATAATCTCCTGAAATCACAGGCCTCTCCAAATACTGCTCACTAAACAATGCATACCGCACTCTCTCTGGCTTATAAGAACTTACATTCCCAACCACAATCTGTTCTTGACTTACCAAATTTTCCAATTCCATCGTTTGTCCTCCAACTTTTCTTTTCAGAAAAAAAGATTCCTCCTGAACAACACTTTCCTTGCTCTCTTCGGAAAATAACCATTTCAAATCTTAGGTTCTTTTCTATCAATAAAACAAATATTACAAACACCCTCCCAAACATTACGATCCAACTCTCTCTCACATAAAGTACATAATTTTTTTGTTTCAGAGAGCATTTGCATCGTCCTCAAAATAGGATATTACATTAACCAACTATAAATACTTTTTGTAGAACTTACCTCTGAAAATCAACTACTTAGAAGATTTCTCACACTTTACAAAAATAAACACCTCACCAATCTCTAAGCTCTCCTTCTTATCAACGTACTGCTTTAATCTCGCACTATCTGCTTCTCTCCACTCGTATCCCTCTTCATACACCAACTCGATCTTAAACTTCTCCTCTAACTCTTCAAAAGAAGGAAAAACATACCTTGTGCTAACAATCTTCTCTTTCAAATCATTAAACTTCTTATACAAAGCACTCCTCAAACGCTCCTGACCTTCCTTTATCGTTGACTTCTTCGGCTTTAATAAGTTTAAGACTTTTACATACTCAGAATCAGGATACGCTTCTAAAATTAATAACATTCCTCCTTTTTTCAAAAGACTATACATAACATTTACCGCCTTTTCCACCTCTTCAGTATGATGCAAACCAATCCACCCACAAAGAACAATATCAAAATATTCTTTTTTCAAACTCTTCAAAGAATCAAAATTCGCTACTTCAAACTTCACATTCTTTACAACTCTGAATTTTTCTTGATCATACGCAATTACATCTTTATTATGATCAACCGCTATTACTTCCCTTGCTACTTTCGCTAACTCTCTTGTAACTCTCCCCGTTCCACACCCAATTTCCAAAACGCTTTTTCCTTTAAAATCAGTTTCAGAAAAAATCGTCTTTAACTCCACACCTTCAACATCATAAAAATCACAATACCAACGATCCAACTTTCCCACGACTTTTTTATTCAACTCTTTAACAATCCCTTTAGTAATCTCTTCAGCTTCCTCTTTTTTAAATAACTTCAACAAACTTCCTGTAATTGATTCAACAAAAACATTCTGATCCAAATTATATGTGTTTGAAGCCTTAACCAAAAAATCTCTCCACTGCTTCAAATACTCACCATTAAGACTATACTTCCCCTTCCTACACCAAACTAAACCTTGCTTTTCTAACACTTTCAAACACTTATGCACATACTGATACGAAGGCTTCAATCCTCTTCCTTTTAAAAACACATGCACATCCTTAGCAGACAATAACTCTTTCTCAGCCAACACCCTCGCAATCTCACTATACAACTTATTCCTTAAATCAATCATCACACCAAAACTGAAAAAACGAGAATATAAACATTTGCACTCATGAACAAGAAATCACATTCTCCATACGCATCACTGCATGGCCGGCGCACAATTACTTAATCCGAATGCAATGTTTTCTTGTTCTCCTCAAATACAGTGCATACTTGGTAAGTGATGATGCGCCAGCCGTGCCGAAGCACCTACCACTGATGCTGCGTATTATTCGTTTAGTATTCAATGGCTGGGCTTTTATTTAAGGCCGCCCTTGCTGCTAAAGAGTAATAAATTGACGGATTAAGAAGATTCTTTAACTCTTTGTTCTTAATCTTTTTGATGAAACTTACAGTTGCTTTAAGACCGGATCGGAATCGTGATGATTTAGGGAGTCATATATCCAGAAGATTAAAGGAGGGAATATTCGAGGATTCTCTTTCTTCGTCAAGAGTTAGGGATAGAGCAGGAAGAGTGTTGTTAATTGTTCCGTATTATACAAGGATTAAAAGGCCTCTAGATCTTGTTAAAGAGAGTGTTCAAACTTGGGGAAAAGAATGTCTAGAAGAAGATTTAGGTTTTATAAATTCCTTAAATGAAATAGGGGTTAGTTCTTTGAATGAAATGAAACGTGCAGGTGTTCCGATGGGTTTATTGAGAGTTGGAACTGCTGCGAAAAAGGCGGGATATGAGGTGAAAATTTTGGATGCAGTTTTTGAAGGATGGAATGATGAACAACGATATTTTGAGAGTGAAAGTGGAAGTAGTATCTTTCTGTATGGATTAACTAAAAATAAGATTGCGGAAAAGATCCGAGAATATTGTCCGGATGTAGTTGGGATCAGTATTGATTATAGTCATCAGTGGGGAAATGCTCGAGAAGTTGCTGATTTAATTAAAAGGATTGATGAAAAGATCCCTGTAGTTGTCGGTGGAACTCATGCTACAGGACTACCTGGAGATGTGCTTTTTGATTCTCCGAGTGATTATGTCGTTCTTAGGCAGGCAGATAAGACTTTTGTGGATTTATTAGATGCTTTGACGAAGAGAACCAAACCTCTAGAGGAGGTTAAGGGTATTGCTTTTAGAAAAGAGGGTAAGTTGGTGAGAACTTCTCCGCGGGCTTTTTTATCAGATATTGATGAAATTAGTATTCCGGATCTTTCTCTTGTTAATTTGAATTTATATAGTGGGCCTTTTCATTCTGCTGGGAAGAGAGTAGTTAGTTATGGAAAGTTAATGTATGGTTTTACTTCTGTAGGTTGTGATGTTCGTTGCACGTTTTGCACAATTCCTCCCGTACAAGGGGGATATAAAGCTGTGGGGTGTGCAACATTAGAGGATTATTTGAAGTATGTTATTTCTGAAGGTGTAAGCGAGTTTATTGTTGAGGATGATCATTTATTTTCTGATCCTGAACGTGCTCTAGAAGTGTTTGCTCTGTTAAGAAAATATAATTTACCGTGGGTTGAAGAGGGCGGCATCGGTTTATTTTCTTTAATTGCTCTTCTTCCTGAAGTGAGCGAAGAATATATCCTAAAGAGTGTGAATAATCCTCTTGTTTTTGAAAAGGCGCTTAACGCAAAAAGACGGGGTTTGAGTGCTGAAGAATTAATTCGTGCAATGAGTGAGAGTGGCTGTTATAGTGCATATCTTGCTGTTGAGTCTGCGAACGAACAGGCTTTGGACACTTCTCATAAACCTTTGTTAAATTCACAGGTAGATTATACTAAAAAAGTTGTCAATCTACTTGATAAGTATAAAATTAAAACTACTGCAGGTTTAATGTTAGGCTTTGTGAATCCAGATCGGGGTTTGTACGTGGAATCGAGAAGGAATATTGAAAGAACAATTGAGTATGGCCGAGTTTTAAAAGAAGCGGGTATTACTTATGTTAATCCTTTTATTTTCACACCTTTGCCTGGAGCACCCCACTTTAGAAGTTTAGAAAAGTATGTAATTCCAAATACTGATGAATCTTTTTCTCATGAGTTTGGAAGTATTGACGCTCCTAATGGGGAGTGGAACCGTGATCATTTAAATTTGTTAAGAACAAAAGCTTTGATAAAATCTAATGGCGTAGCGGCGTATAAAAGGATTCTTGAGACAGGGACTTGGCCTGTTGAGACTGTTTAATAGAGTTTCATTCCGTTTTTGACGGGTTGGTCTACTGTTGTAAGTACTATTCCTTGTTCTGTGTCGAATCCAGTGGTGAGTACTTCTGAGATGAATGGGCCTATCTTTTTTGGATGAAAGTTCACGACGCAGATGACTTGTTTGCCTATTAGTTCTTCTTTTGTGTAGATTTTGGTTACTTGTGCGCTTGAGTTTTTAATTCCTCTTCTCCAAGGTTGATTTTGAGTTTGTAAGCTGGTTTTTTTGCTTCTGGGAATTCTTCAGCTTGAATGATTGTTCCAACTCGCAAGTCTACTTTTTCAAAATCGGAGTATTCTATTTT
>JAHFKM010000040.1 GCA_023245385.1 archaeon | reverse complement strand
AGTAGGAGACTTCCCCTTCCTTTACACTAAAGCCTACTACTCACTCGCAGCACTCTCCAACAAAAAAACAATCTCAGGATGGTACCCAGAAGTCACAAACCAAAACTACCTCGACGATCTTAAAAAACTAGGAGAATCCTTTAAAAACAAAGACTGCAACACCTTTACTCTACTCGTTAAAAAATTTACTATCAAACAACTCATCACCTACGGAGACCAACACTCCACCCTCAAAAAATGCGGATACACACAACAATTTGAATACAAACATATTTACTCTTACACATGAGCAACGGACAAGACTACCTCGCACCATTAAATATCGAACAAGAAGACTTCTGGCATACAAACAAGGATCGCATTTTACTCCCCTCTATCACAGGAAAAAACATTCTCGACCTCGGATGCGGACTAGGATCACTCTCCATCCTCCTCGCCAGACAAGGGAAAAAAGTCACAGCAATCGACGACTCCCAAGAATACATCACTATCGCAAAGAAAAAAAGCAAAGCACTCAAAATTACTTATCTACTCATGGACTTCACCAAAGAACAAGTTCCCCTCAAGAAAAAATTTGACACAGTAATAATCAGCGGAGTTATCGAACACATTCAGGATGATCTCGCTTTCCTCAAAAAAATACACACACTCCTTCGTGAACATGGAAAAATTATTATCCTCACCTCAGCATACCCCTGGCTCTACTCTTCTTTTGACAAATCTGTCGGCCACTATAGAAGATATTCAAAAAAACAACTTATCACCATCACACAAAAAGCAGGATTCACTATAACCTCTCTCCGCTACTGGGACATCCTCGCACTACCTGTTCTCTTCCTCACAAGAATCCTCCATCACACAGTTGTACACCCAGAAGGACTTAGCAACAACTACCTAAATAAAATTCTTGACAAATGGTTTTTATTCTTTGAAAACAAAAAAATCCTCCCCCTCGGCGCAGACTTAATCATGGTGGCTGAAAAATGAACACACTCCTCTTAACCTTCGACCTTGAACAATTCGTCACACCAGAAGAAAAAGGAATGAACCTCTCAAGAAAAGAACTTTTTTCTCTAAGCAACCAAGGACTTGAAAAAATTCACCAAATACTTCTAGAAACAGGAACAAAAGCAACTTTCTTCACAACACTAGAATTCGCACAACAATCTCCCCTCCTTAAAAAAATAGCAGAAGAAGGACATGAAATCGCACTCCACGGATATGACCATAATACCCACTACACAGAAATGGAAACAAACGCAGCAGAAGAAGAACTCAAAAAAGCAAAAGAAGGACTTGAAAAACTCTTCAAAACAAAAATAAAAGGCTTCAGAGCACCACAAATGAAAATCCTCAACAACACTATTTTACACAACATTGGTATTTCTTATGACAGCTCTTTACACCCCACTTACATTCCCAGATACAGCAATAACTTCTTTAAAACAAGAAACATACACACCTCCCATCAAGTCAAAGTCATCCCAGTTTCTGTCACACCACTTATCAGACTCCCCTTCTCCTGGATCTGGTTCAGAAACTTCGGATTAACTTACGCTAAACTCTGCACCAAACTCACCCTCCTCAATCAAAACTATATCAATATCTATTTCCACCCCTGGGACTTCGCAGAACTTAACAAAGAACCTTTCAAAGGAAAAATATTCTCTCTTATCTTAAGAAACACAGGAATAAAAATAGCAAAAGAACTCAAAAATTATATCACCTGGACACAAGAACAAGGAATCACCGCAACAACAATCAGCGACTACTTACACCCATGAAAACAACAAAACACTTTGGAAAAACAGCCTCACACTACGAAGATACCAGAAGCAAAGGAATCCTCGGAAGAATCGTACACAAAGAAACAACCCTTGTTCTCAAACACCTTAACATACAAAAAGAAGAAAGCATTCTCGACGCAGGCTGTGGCTCAGGACATTACTCTCTCCTTATCACCCAACAAAAAGGAAGACCTTATGGTATAGACTTCTCACAAGAAATGATCACAGAACTCAAGAAAAAAAATTTACATGGAGAAATCGCAGACCTAGAACATTTCTCACTCTCAAACACCTTTGACAAAATCCTCTGCGCAGGAGCACTCGAATTCTTAAACAAACCAGAAAAAACACTCTCCCTCTTTCACCACCACCTCAAAGAAAAAGGAATACTCGTTCTTCTCTACCCAAGAATATCACCAGGATCAATCATTTACAAAAGCTACCATTTCTTTCATTCTATCAACATACACCTTTTTACAAAAAAAGAAATAGAAACACTACTCAAAAACACAGGATTTAAAATCCTCCACCACGAAAAAGCAAGCATCAACTGCTCAGTCCTCACCGCAATTAAACAATAAGCTTTTAATATTTCTTCTCAGCTGCGCTCTTATGGAAGATCTTACCTACACTATTATCATCCCCGCATTCAACGAAGAAAAAATCATCGCAAGCACAATCGACAAAGTTCACGAATTCCTCCTCAAACAACAAAAACCCTTCGAAATGATCATCGCCAATGACGGTTCCAAAGATCACACAGCAGAAATCGTCACAACAAAAATAAAACACTATAAAGAACTTCGTCTCGTCAGCAACGCAGTCAACATGGGACGCGGAGCAGCACTCACCAACGCATTTCGCGTAGCAAAAGGAAAAATTCAAATCTACATCGACGCAGACCTCGCCATAGACTTAGATCTTTTTCCAAAACTCATGGGCGCACTAGAACAAGAAGGAGCAGACATCGCCATAGGATCAAAACATCTCCCTCACTCAGCAGTAGACTACCCCCCCTTACGAAGACTCGCAAGCAAAGGATACTCCTCCTTAACAAGAATCTTCCTCTCCTCAACTATTAGAGACTACCAATGTGGCTTCAAAGCATTCAAAAAAGAAACACTCAACAAAGTTTTACCCTACATCAAAGAAAAAGGCTGGAGCTGGGATACAGAAATTATCGTCAAAGCACAATGGCTCGGATTCAAAGTCGTCGAACTTCCAGCCAAAGTCATCAACATCTACGGAAGAGAAAGCAAAGTCCACCTCTTCAAAGATATAAAACGAATGGCACAAGGAATCTACAGAATCTGGAAAGACAAAAGAAATTTCAAACCAAAAGATAAGCAGCAAATCCAGTAAACAACAACTCTTCAACTTTCTTATCCACACACACCCTTACTTCAAACTTCTTTGAATGTCCACCAATCGCTCAAGACAAATCCATCTTCTTATCTCAAAATTATCTACTATACGCTTTCACTATCGCTTTCTCCGGATACGTTACCATATCCTGGAAAGAAAAACAATTAATCCAACATTTTGGGCAGGCCTTCTCCTTAATCTTCGCACGCTCAAGATTCGCTTTCTCACCATACCAAATCTCCTTAAAAGATTTCTCCCTCAAACTCCCCCACGAAGGCATAGAAAAACAAGGATACACATTCCCATCAGTAGCAATATACGCACCAGAAAAACCAGCAGTACATGGAAGCATCATCTCTTTTTTTCTCAAATACTTCGCAGCAATCTTCAAATGCATCTTCTCAAAATAATCATGCTTCTCCCTCACCTCAAAATTATCAGCAAGCCACTCAAACATTTCAGCAGGCTCCTCTCCATTCAAAGCTTTAATATTCGAATTCTCATAATAAGTATCAGACGTTTGCGTAAACGTTAAAACACCAATATCCTTCGCATACTCCTTATAAAATTCTTTAAAAACAGCCATATTCTGCGCATGCAACGTAGACTGATACCTCACAGAAACACCAATATCCTTCAACGCATGAAACGTTTTAATCGCTCTCTGCCACCCATCCTTCATCCCACGAATCTGATTATGCACATCCTGCGGACCATCCAAAGAAATAGTAATATGACACTCCAAACCTGTATTCATCAAAGCCTTCGTCTTCTCCACAATCCTCTCAGTCCAAAACCCATTCGTAGGAATAGACAACAAACGCACATCAGGACAATGCTCAACAGCAAGCTTCGCAATCTGATCAATATCAGGTCTCGTGAACGGCTCACCACCAGTCAAAGAAAGCCAAAACAAATTCTTATTCTCCATAAACATCTTCTTATAATCCTCCAAAGAAAGAAACTGCTTATTCGGAGAAGACCAAATCGAACAATTCATACACTTATTATTACACACCTTCGTAATCTCAACAAGCAACTTCCAAGGCAAAGGAAGATCAAAACCCCAATCCCTCGCCATTCTCGTCTGAGCAATCTTCTTCGCAAACGCCGGATAAGATAAAGAAGCGACCATAACCCTGAGAAATCCCGTGAAGTATATAATCCTATCTTTTTTTTGAGCTGTAAAGTAAACGTCTGGAATTTTGAACAAAAAAATTAAGTTTTCTTCACAACCAGCTTATTTTCCTTGATTTTAGCTTCTAATTCCTGTCCTTCTTTCCATTTTAATTCTTCTATCATATTTGGAGGAATAACTAAAACCCACTTGACATATTCTACATTTCCCACCTTTCTAGAAAGTTGTTTTTGCAGTTTCATATCCTAGACTAGAATTGACTTATATTTAAACTTTTAGGTACCAACTACAGAGTAGTTAATTAGGTACCAAAAGATATATAAATAGTAGGTACCTAATATATGTATGAAAATTGAGATCAAGTGTAAACATTGTAAAAGTCAGAATTTCAGACGAGAAGAAACTAGAAAAACTGACAATAGAGGAAAAATCCAAAAGTTCTATTGTAAAGATTGTCATAAATATTTCACAAATGATGATGGCTTCTACAGAATGAGAAATAAATCTGAAATAATAACAATGTCAATAGATATGTACATTTCTAATCTATCAAGTAGAAAAATGAGAAATCAATTAAAGAGACATCTTAGCCATAAAGTTAGTCATGTTTCTGTCTTAGATTGGGTTAGAAGATATACTTTGAAAGTACACAAATTCATAGATAAGCAGGGTTACAATTTAGGCAATAGTTTCTATGCTGATGAAACTATGATAAACAGAGAAGGTAAATTAGATAGATTTTGGTGTTGCTTAGATTGGGATACAAGATTGATAACGGGCTTTCATTATAGCTTATCTGCTAATCCTGTTGAAGCTCAAGAATTCTTAAAGAAAGCAATTAGTAAAGGAAAACCAAAATATATTCAGACGGATGCAGGAGTTTTCTATCCAAGAGCATTTAGAAAAATGTTTTATTCCAATAAACTGGGCGGATTAACTATTGAGCATAAAATACAGAACTATCAAACTACAAGAATTCATAATTACCGAATTGAAACCGTCTTTATGAAAATCAAAGATAGAATTATAGATTTTAGAGGATTAAAAGTTCTATGGTCTGCTCCAATCTTAATGACTGCCATAGTCATACAACATAACTTTATAGAAAATCATTCTACAACTAATGAAGTTCCTTCTGAAAGGGCTGGAATTAATTTAGAATTAGGAGAGAATAGATGGTTGGATTTAATTAGAATTTCCTCTGCTAATTAGGAAAACTTTAAAAGTCTAGAAAGGGATTATATTTTATGTTATATGTCAAAACAAAAATTGGACCAAGTAAAATTCATGGGACTGGGTTATTTGCAGACCAATTTATTAAAAAAGGAACGATAATATGGAAATTTACTCCTGGATTTGACTTAAAATTTACAAAAGAGCAAATTAAAAAATTTCCACGCCAAGTTAAGGAGTACTTAGAAACTTACGCATGGTTAAGCAAGAAAAGCGGTAAATACTGTTTTTCTAGTGATAATGGAAAATATTTTAATCACTCTAAGAACCCGAATGCTCTAAGTTCTTACTATGATAATGAAGAAGAGGTTGTAACAAAGGCGATAAAGAATATAAAAAAAAAGGAAGAAATAACTGATGATTATTCTACGTTTGAAAAAGACTTTAAGGAAAGTTGGTAGATTCTAATTTTAGAATAATTTGCATAAAGATTATTGTTTGTTCTTATTTTTACCTGACGCTAACTTAACAGCTCACTTTTTTTTGTAGTATGTATAGTAAGGTGACATATGTCACCAGTACATATTCCGGTTGAAGTGATTAAAAACGTCCCCTGGAGTTTTCCATTTTAGGCTTTCGCGAGGTCTAAAATGATTGTATCTGTATCTGAAGTTTTCTAGATCTTTATTGCAATGTGAGATTTCTTTCAGTTATGTCTGACATTTCGAGTAAGAATATTGTTTTATTCCTAACTTGAAAAATTCTTTTCTAATGAGCTCTTTTTTCATAGAATTAGCTAAGATAGCTAACCTATAGTACTGGTGGCATATGTCACTTTATTACACATCCAGACTATTATTCTCCTTTTTTTAATTAGAACTGCTTTTTCAAACTTTGTTCTGTAAAAAATAAGATTCATAAGCTTCAACCTGTCGAAAGATATTTAAGCTGGAATAATCTTAATGTACTCTTATGAAGAGGTGGGATAAAAAAGGCCAATTATTTCTTTTAACTGCTATCGTTATTATTCCGGTGCCGAGAATACTGCGTGGTTTGGAATCGCAATGAAAACCCGCAGATGAACGGCACAAATACATCAGAAACATTTTTCTAACTAAACTTACAAACTTTCTTTCAAGGCAAGAGCCCGTACGCCTTTATCGTACGGGACAAAAAAACTGCCTTGGAGATAAACAATGGAAAAACAGAGTAGTGCGAACTATAAAACGTTTGCGAGACCAGAAGATACTCGAAACAATTGGGTTACATTTATGTTTGTAACTAAATGCCGTTTCAATTGTTTCAAGAAAAAATCGCATATTGAAACATGCACCGCAGCTTTTCATGAACTCGAAAAGTTTGGTTTTGAATTTGCAGATCTTGGTTTCGGAGGAAACCACGTGCACTTCTTAGTAAACATTCCAAAAGGGTATTCTGTAGAAGAAGCAGAAATCCTTCTCAAATCCCGAAGTGCAAGAAGAATTTTTGAGAAACATTCAGGTTTTCGAAAACGCTATCCTCGCGGAAGCTTCTGGAGTGGATACGAACATCATGAATCCACAGGAAAAAAAGACTTCCAACAATCAGCAGATTATATCCGCGACCAAGAACGACATCACAAAATCGAAGTAATAGACGACCTCCAACAGAAGCTAAAACCTTTTATGACGGAGGGCGACGATGCGGCAACGTCCGAGTCGCAACGAGGACTTGCCGAGGGAGCCCGACCAAGGGGGTTATAGGGGCGCTCCCCTATTTCA
>JAHFKM010000039.1 GCA_023245385.1 archaeon | reverse complement strand
GAAAAGAGAAATTTTTGCTTTGTGTGGTTTTTTTAAAAAAGTGAAGTAATAAGAAGAAGAATTGGAGAAAAAATAAATTCTAAAAGCTTGAAAAGTAATGGCAAAAGATTAATACCAATTAAAATTAAACAAATAAGCGTGAAAGTGATCCAAATCTTTTTTGCCTTTTCCTCATTGTCTTTTGTAATCCAAAGCGCCACGAGCATAAACATTCTCCCACCATCAACCGGTCCTAACGGGAGGAGATTAAAAAGTCCTACACCAAGACTGATAGTAAAAATCCAAAAACTAAGTTTTACTGTCCATACAAAGACATTGTAAAGAAATTTATATCTGCTAAATTTTTCTTTGACACCTATTGATGCAGGGCTGAGCGCAACGCCAAGTTTCGCTTTTTGTGGATTAGCAGCTTGCGCAGCGAGTTGTACAGAAATCTTCGTAGCATTACTTGTGACAGTAATTATTTGACCCGGTTTGAAAGTGCTGAGAATCCTGGAAAATTCTTCAGTATTTTTTACAGGAAGACCATTGATCGCTTCGATAATCATTCCCGACCGTAAGACTGTTTGATTAATAGGAAGATTTTCGTCAATAGATGTGATACGCACACCCTTATACTCGATAAGCGTATTTCCAAGCGGATTAAGAACGAAAAGTAAGAGAATCATCATGAACCCTGCAAGAATAAAATTAGCGAATGGCCCCGCTGAAATAATAGAAAGTTGGGTATGTTTATTTGTTTTTTTAAGTTGTTCTTCTTCCGGCTCTACGAACGCCGCGAGAATTGGTCCCAAAAACGCAAACCCTGAAGATTTTATTTTTATCTTGTAAACCTTACAATAAACACCATGCATGAATTCGTGAATTGTCGCTACAAAAAGAATCCCAATAATCCAGTGCCAAAAAGAGAGTGTTGGCGCTCCCGGGATTCTGACTCCAGGTAAAATCGGCGCGATAATAGGTTGCGCTGCAGGACTCGTGAGCAAGGCGAGTGTCCCTTTGAAGAGGATAAAAAAAATAAATGCCATCCCAAGAAACCCTGTGCCAATACTTACATAACTAAGAACACGAAGAAATTTAGGAAATGCCTCAGCAATTTTTTCCATAAACCTTATTCCCCATTGTGTACGATACATAATAAAAACTTTGTTTTGAACATCAAACTTCTTTTTGTGAGTAAGAAAGACTGCGTAAAGGATAAAATAAAAAATCAATGCGAGAATAAGATCATAGTTCATGATAAGCTCTTTTTTTTATAACTCCATCAAAAGTGGATTATAAAGATTTGCTTTTTAATTACCCTTTACTCTTCTTTATAGGTCGCAAGGCTTTACTTCCACATTTTTTACATGCAACCTTTCCCTTGAGAACTTTAGCATGATCTGCTTTTCTTTTTGTTTTACATCTTCTACAAACAAATACATTACCAAAAATTCTTTTTGTCGCTTCAGGAAATCGTACCATCTTTTTTGTTTATTTTGTTTGTTTAAGTATCTTTTGATCCATAACAATCCAGTAACTAACATTCATTCCTTCCTGAATTTTATCTTTGAGTTCTTCAGGGACTTTGAGGTCGAATGTTTCATAAGTTTCTGTATCCATAGCATTTGCTGTTTCTCCCTGAACTGAAAGGATTTGAGCTGATTTTTTTTCTACAATCGGAACATCCATATTATCATGACCTGGATGTATCTCAATTCTTTTTTGATTGTCAATAATTCCAATCGCTTCAATCCTACACTTAGAAGCGCCATGTTTCCCGGTTTTGCTTGTCTGAATGCTTTTAACAATACAAGGAGCTCCTCCCATAATGACATAGCCACCTTCCCGCAAACTTGAAGCCTGTGTTAATCGTATTTCAGACATGAAAGCTTGGAAGATAACGCTCGTTTATAAATGTTTTTGTCTTTTTCTTGAGAATGTTCTTGTCTTTTACATTTTTTATGAGAAATAAAAATTTAATGGGAACCTTTAAATATATTCTTTTGACCTCGCTTAAAATGACTTTTGTAAAAGAAAAAGACTTTGTTGAAATATCGTTTGTAGCAAGAATTAAAGAATCAAAGCAGATTTTCGATTTAACCGATGAAGAACAGGCGAAGAAAGAAGGATTGTACGAAAAAGGTCACGCGCATTTTGGTCCGAAAATAATATGTATAGGTCAGGGACAGGTTATTTTAGGTTTGGATAAAACATTAGTAGGAAAGACTGTTGGTGAATCTTTCTCCGTGGATATTAAACCGGAAGAAGCTTTTGGAAAAAAGGATTTAAAGTTAGTAAAAGTAATTCCAACTTCAGTCTTATTGAAACAAGATATTCGTCCGTACCCCGGTTTACAAATTGAAGCACCAGGAATGACGGGGACAATTAGAACTGTTTCCAGCGGAAGAACAACTGTTGATTTTAATCATCCCCTAGCTGGAAAAGAAGTACTATACGAAGTAAAAATTCTAAGAATTGTTCACGATGATAAAGAAAAAATAGAAGGTCTATTACTCAGTTTGTTACATCTACATAAAGAAGAATGCGCAGTGACTATTGAAGATAAAAATGCCACCTTAACATTTAAGAATAAAATTCAGGAAGAAGCAAAAGAATTTTTAAAAAGCAAAATGAAAGAACTTCTCCCCTCTTTACAGCTTTCTTTTGCGTGATTGAATGGGTATTTACTAAGATTTCTATTAGAGTATAATTATCTTTAAATAGTAGCTTTGCAGCAAAAAACTAAAATGGAATCCTTAGTGCGTCAAGCAAGCGAAAGAGCAATTTCTGCAGCAAGATTTAAGGACGGACCAAGAAAAACAACCGCAATCGATGAAGAATTAGAAGAACTTGTCACGAAACAAAAAGCGAAAATTAAAGTCTTTGGCGTAGGTGGCGGTGGAAATAACACAATCAACAGAATTTCTGAAGTAGGTATTGTCGGCGCTGAAACAATCGCATTAAATACTGACGCTCAAGATTTATTATACACAACTGCTGACGCGAAAATACTTATCGGGCGCGAACTTACCTCAGGATTAGGCGCAGGCAGCATCCCAAAAATAGGGGAAGACGCTGCGAAAGAAAGTGAAAAAGACATCAAAGAAAAAATTCAAGGCGCTGATATTGTTTTTGTAACTTGTGGTTTAGGCGGCGGTACAGGCACTGGCGCTGCTCCTGTTATCTCTGATGTTGCCAAGAAGCTAGGTATTTTGACTGTCGCCGTCGTAACTATTCCCTTTTCTATGGAAGGACAGAGAAGATACGCGAACGCGATTGAAGGTTTGGAAAAACTGGAACAAATTGTCGATACTTTAATTGTGATCCCTAACGATAAATTATTAGAACTTTGCCCAGGATTACCCTTACACACAGCATTTAAAGTCGCTGATGAAATCTTAACAAACGCAGTAAAAGGTATTGCTGAACTGGTAACCAAAACAGGATTGGTAAACTTGGATTTTGCTGACATTAAAACCGTGATGGGAAAAGGCGGCGTTGCAATGATCGGCGTAGGCGAGTCTGATTCTGAAAACAGAGCAATTGAATCTGTTGAAAAAGCAATTCATAATCCCTTATTAGATGTAGATATCACTGGCGCAAACGGCGCTTTAATAAATATTTCCGGTGGAAGCAATATGACCTTAGATGAAGCGAGAAGAATTGTTGAAACTGTAACTGAAAGGCTAGACGAGGACGCTCGCGTGATCTGGGGCGCGCAGATTTCAGAAGATTTAGACCAGACAATCCGAACCTTATTAATCGTGACCGGTGTTTCATCTCCCCAAATTTTTGGTCCAAAGAAAGGAAATAAAGTGGATCAAAGAAAAAAAGATATTGAAGAAGAGTTAGGAATTGAATTTGTGAATTAAAATGTCAGATAAAGAATCTGTTGAACTGCTTGCTGAATACCAAACACAATGGGAAGTACTTGCGCTAGTATCAGGATAAGTGCTGCACATATAGATTTGACTCCTAGGAGTTGGATTTCTATGAAGCTGAATTTCACTTTTCGAGAGCTACATATATTAATCTTCGATCTTTTGAGGTAAAAATGAGATATTCTAGTTCTAATCTAAACGATCTGTTTAGGAAGAGTTTTGGCGCGGAGAAAACTATTGAACAAATACTTGGACCTGATTCTGATAGTGAGTTGAATGAGTCTGAATCTAGAAAAGAAGTTAGGCACTGCTTGTTTCATTTGGAAGAAGAAGCGAAAAAAAATTATAATAAAATGAGAAAAAAAGTGAACGAACTTAAGATTCTATAAGATTATCTCTCAAATCTTTTTATAACCCTTACTATTATATTCAGTAAAATTTAACTGAAAAATTTTTAAAAAGTAAGCTTTAAATAATAGTTTTCCAAAGTTTTTGACTATGGTAAAAAAAGAGTCTGAGGTTTATTCTAAAATTGATACACTTATTGAGTTAATGCAACAAAGAGAGTCAGCTACCGCAGATCTGATTAAAAGAGTAGACAGAGTCTTCTCCCTATTTGAAGAGGCGAGCAAACACGTGAGTGAAGTGCAGAGCGCTGAGGCAAGAATTACCGCGCTTTCAGAAAAGTTGGAAGCATTATTAGAACAAAATAAAGCGATCGCTCAAGGATTAATCTTATTAGAAAAGTATGTGCGCGGAAAGACAAGGTTGGAACCTGTGATAGGCGTTTCGAAACCTACATCTGAGTTTGGTAGTCCGTAAAGATGGAAGAACCTTATTTTTTAGTGAATGAATTTCTTTTAAAAGATCTTGATGCGCTAAAAGATGTCGCTGCTGCAGTAAAAAAAAAACCTGATGATTATATTGATCGCGCTGTTTTTCTCAAAGACTTTACAAATACCCTGTTCCGCGTCTATGTCATACAGAAAGATCGTTTACAGCGTGAAGCTGAACTACTAAAACTCGAGGAAGAAAAAAATAAAGAAGCTGAAGAACAGAAAATTTTTGCTGAGAAAGAACGTTTAAGACTAGAATTGCAACAAAAAAGACAAGAACTTGTAAACAGAATGCAAGAAATGAAGAAAAATGAAGCGCGCCTCTCCGCTCTATCCAATTTTAAAGATATCATAGACAGTCCTTCACTTGTAGTTCCTGTTCCTGGAAGAAAAGATCTTGTTTTTTCCAAAGTAACAAAATCTGTGTTAGTATATGTTCTCGTAAACGAAAAAACCTATACCCTCTTTGAGCCTGTTTTAGCAGAGAATGAATTTAAAATTTTAACAGCCTTGGAAAAAAAAGTTGACGCTTCATTATTAACTGATAATGAGTCAGTTCAAAATGTGATAAAAGAAGAAGCAAAACTCGCTGGTGTGACACCTACTGACATTTTTGGTGACCTTATGAGATATTATTTAGTTAGAAATAAAGTGCGCTTTGGAAAGATTTCACCAATGTTAGAAGATACTGATGTCCAGGAGGCTTTGTGTGATGGTGTTGGAAAACCAGTCCATATACTTCTTGACGGAAAGGAACTTGTTACAAATGTAGTGTTTAATACACCTGAAGAGCTGAATGAATTTATTCGTCATCTCGCATCACTTACTGGAAATTTAGTGTCTACAGATAATCCTTTTTTAAACGCTGTTTTTGACGGATTTACTATTCAAGCGACTTTAGGAACAGAATTTGTCTCTGGAAAGTTTGTAATTGTAAGATAACAGTCTAAAATTTAATATCTTCTTTTCAAAGAGTTTGAAAAAACTAATTCTCAATAACACCGAGCTGATAAAACCTAATTCCTCCCCCAGAACCTTCCCAGAAAAGTGCTCATACTATTATTTTTCTTTTCCAAGTTTCTTATAACTCAAAAAAATAACAATCACAAGCTCTCCAAAAATAATCGCTGGTCGTACATACCTGTGCAGATCACCAAATGTTCTTATTGTTCCAAAAAATAAAACAAAGATCCCACCTAACATAAATCCTGTTCCGATCCATTCATGCAATGTATTTTTGTTTGAAGGTAAATACACACCTAAACCTATCGCGAGTAATCCCGCTAACGCTGCGACCACAAAGTAGCGTAGGTTATACTTTTCCTGCGCTCTCTGCAAGTCACTTTGGCAAGTATTGCAATATGGTTCTTGAGCACAACCCTTACTATCATATCTTTTATAGTCGATGAATCCTTTTTGTTCGTTACACGCTTGAAAGACCGCTTGAGTGGGACTTGCGTCTGGACAAACACTTAGCCTCTCTGGAGGTAGCTCAACTACTGGACTTAGTCCAAAATTTCTACAATAATTTTCATATTTTGGTGTCGGATAAACTGCTTCGATGCTCGTCACGACAAACACAGAGAATAAAACCGCAATAACAAAGATAATAAGAATTTTTCTAAGATCAATCATCAGGAAAGAAAAATCTGAGAATATATAAAACTTGCTTTTCACTTCTTTGGATGAGATTGTCTTTAACATATTCTCCACTACGCAATATTTCTGAAGCTGAACTTGTGCGTATAAGAGTTTCCTCTCTTTCCAATAAGATAGGATTTTTTTTGTATGTTGAGACACTGCTTACAAGTTGGGGAAAATCTTTTGTCGTTTCATAGAATACAACCTTATATATCTTGTCTGGCGCTTCAAATGATCTGCAGTTTTGTTGTTCTCCACAAAATTTTTTCTGAAGATCACACTCTTCATACTGTCTCATCACAACTCCTCCTGTATAAGATAAAATCGCACTTACTATTCCTATTTTTAACGGGTGTTTGAATATTTCTTCTAGCTTCATAGATGTTCTCCTACAAGTTTTATATATTCCGGACTGCTGAGAAAATCTTCTTTACGCAGATCTTCTAAAATATAAAAGACCTGTTTTTCTTCAATATCCAATTTTGTCTCCAGCTCTTCGATGAAATGCTGAACATGAGTAATCTCTTTGAAAACTCCTTCCACTAAATAGTCATATCCATTGTTGATTTTGTAACAGGAATTGATGGATTTGTTTTTAAGAAGTGTTTCCCTTATTTTTTCCTCTCTCTCAAACTTTTTTTGTTTTACTTTGGTGAGTTTTCCTGTACGTATACCATAATGTTTTTTAATTTTTTTTGTAGTTTCTAATATAACTTTTGCTGTGAGTGACGTTACGGTAAGCAATTTTGCTACGCTGATTGGGAGATAGTAAAATTCAGGAAGACCACGAGGAAACTGATCACTCATATTTTTAGTTTGTTGAGTAAAGTGATCCTAAGTATAAATAGAAAACAAGATTGTTGAAAGAAGAACTGGATAGTCTGAGAATTTAATGAAAGGTTTTTTCGCCATCAAATTAATGGAAAAGAAGTTTTTATTAACTTACAGGTGTTAAAAAATAGATGTTGCGTAACTCTTTTATTTTTTTACCAAAAGTAGGTGGAAGGACTGAAATCAATTTATGGAATTCAGGAATAAAAGACTGGAATGATTTTTTACAGCAA
>JAHFKM010000038.1 GCA_023245385.1 archaeon | reverse complement strand
TAATTTTCCCTTTAGTTTCAAAAACGAGAAGAAAATCTGCTTCCTGCGCTTTTTCCTGCGCTTTTATAAACTCTTCATTCTCGTAAAGACTTTTTGCTTCTTGAAACATTTGTTCCGTTTCCGCTACTTGAATCCATCTTTCTTTCGCCTGTGAAATCCCCTGCTCTACACTTTCTATTTTCATTTTTGTCTCGAACGCGTCTTTTCTCAATACACCTATCTGTTCGCTGAAACGAATTACCTCTGAATACCTTTTTTGTTCAAACGCATTAAGCGCATTAATCAAAAGTTGTTCAGTGTTCTTTCTTGGAATACTCGCTTGTGTCATCTCATCAAGATCTTTCTTCGCCCCTTCAAGTCTTTCCGCAGCATCCTGCTGATTTGTAGTGAATATTTTGAAGAAAATTGTTTTTATCTCTTTAAGCGGTTTGCTTGTGAATCCAGAAATCTCAGGATGAAGCGCAACAACATTTCCAGTAATTTGTAAATGAAGTTGTAAATCCTCTTCAGGAAGCTTCTCTGGATCAGTGATCGTAACAAGATATGTTTTGTTTTCATTAAAATACATCTTTTCATTATTCGCATCTCCTAACGCTTGCGCCTGAACACGCGCGATTCCATTATCAATATCCCCCAAACTTAACGCAAGATCATTCTCAGAATCCCCATCAAGATTGACCGCCACTGTCTTTCCCGCGCTAAGTACCACATCCTGAGGAATAGAAGAAATGGTAAGTTCCACCCTTTTTTCAAGAATTTTTTTTGTAAGAAGATTATGCTCTTCAAAACCCTTGAGAGGAATAGAAATTTCTTTCCCTTCTTGAAGCTGTAAAAAAACATTTGTCTTCTCATCAAGACTCACTGGTTCTACTTTTACATATTTTGAAAACGCCCCTGTTGCTTCAATATGTACATTTTCAAGAAGAGTATCTTTGAACGTATTACTGATCGTAATAGGAATAGACTCCTTACTTCCCCTTTCTATCGCTAAAGTTTTCACACTATACACCAGCTGTTCCTGAGTAAGTTGTCTCGTTTGACTTACCGCGCGCGCTGTTTGAGTCTGTCCACCCCCACCACCACCACCTCCGCTACCCCCACCTGAACTTTGTGAAGATGAAGAAAAAATAGTAAACGTTCTCGTCTCACTCTCAGCAGTGTTCCCCGCTTGATCAACACAATGAATTCTCCAAGGATAGGTTATTGCTTCTAAAGAAGAGTAAGTAAAATTTGTAGACGTTCCATTATAAACACGTTGACTTGTTTTTGTTTCAGCACTTACTATTAAAGAACAGTTGAGAAGTTCTGAGCTTGTATCTGTCGCAGTAAAAATAAATGGAAAGTTTGGATCATTTGTACTTAACTTATCAGCAGGTTGTTCTAAGATAATTACTGGAGCTGTACTATCAATAATAATAAAACTGCTTGCACTTTTATTAGCATTATTTGAAGTATCGTTCACAACCACCAACAAGCCATAGGTTCCATTTTGTTCACTGCTAAATGTCGTTTGATACAAATCATTAGAGAGCGTCAGTGTTTTTGTTTGAACAGTTCCATTCGGAAACGTAATATTCGTTTGAACTGTTGAAATATTTGCATTGTCTGTCGCATTAACACTAATAATTATACTTTGACTCTGATTTGAAGTTTCTAAATTTTTTGGAGAAAGAATCGTTAAAGAAGGATTTGTCAAATCAGTCGCATTCTGAAGCACAATAAAAATTATATTACTCATATTAATATTATTTGAAGTATCATTCCCAACCACAAGCAAACTATAAGTCCCATTCTGACTTGTCTGCGTAAAATTATACTGAAACAAACCATTCTGACTAACCAAACCATACGACTTTACTGACAAATTAGGATAAGTCACATTCACAAAAACAACAGAAACATTCACATTATCCGTAACATTCACACTAACAAAAACACTCTGACTCAAATTATAATTTGAACCAGAAAGCGGAGAAAGAATCGTTAAAGAAGGAGCTTGCATATCTAAAATTGTAAAATTCGCAACTTCAGTTGTATTCCAATTATCATGCGTGCTCGTGTCATTCGCGAGTATTCTCACAAAATATGTTCCCCCATTTCCAGTCTGACTAAAAGTTCCTTGATAAAGCGCCGCGTTAACAGCATTTAAGGGGACTATAACAATTGTCTCATTAGGAAGAGTAATATTAGCTTGAACTGTTGAAACATTTAGGTTATCTGTTACTGTAACATTAACCGTTAGTTGCGTATTAAAATTATAATTTCCCGTTGGAAGAATATTACTTACACTCGGAGAAGGATCATACAAAAACCAGGCAAAAAACACTTCTTCTTGATCTCCACCTGTTACTTCCATTTCCTGCTCTAATGGAGACTGAGTAATATTCACAAAATCAGTTCCATTCCATCTTAGAGAAGTAACATCTAAAGAAGTATCTTCACTAAAAAGCATGATCTCATTTGTTATAGGATGCTTACTAAAACGAAGACTGTGAATTTTGTTTGTAGCAAAAGAAACTGTGCTTGACGCATTTGTTAAACCAGTAACACTCCAATTATTCGGTTTGGTAAAATTAAAATAACTTACAGCTTTTGCCCCAGAATCAACATACCCAAAAAGCGCGAAATCACCAGAATTATGCCACGCACAATCTACATTAACATTATACACCCCGTTAGGTTCAACATTCGCATTTTCATTCGGCGCACCAGACAAAAACTGAGAACCATTCCACACCCCAACATTCACATCATTTCCATTATCCTCCCAAATTAAACCAATCAAATTAGATGTTGGATCTGCACACATTCTCGTCGCGCTCAGTCCATTTCCAAGAGAAACATTCTGTTCATTACCCCACGTTGTATTTGAAGCATTAAAAGAACGATACATCAAAAGATTTCCTTCTCCATACACAATCACCCCATTACCACTTAAACCTTCCCAATTAAAACGAAAATGTTGTTCTGTAGAAGAAGCAGTATCAGGACTTAACAATTGCTGTTGAGAAGTATTAAACTGAGTTCCATCCCACACCACACTATATAACTCTTTTTTACTTGATCCGCCATTTGTTTGCGCGATCAGCATCATTTTGTTTGTTCCTTTTTTAGGAATCAACTGCACCCAACGCACTTCTCCCGTGTTTGTCACATTCAACGTTAAATATTGTTGCGCAGAATATCCTGTCCCGTTCCAAGTTCTATAAGAAAGAATCTTATCCCCCGTATCATTTGTTTCATACACAATAAGCGCATTTCCTGAAAGATCCTCATAAGCAATATCCAACGCGCGATAGTTTTGACTGAGCAAAGAGTCTGTCACCTCAAGAAGGTTCCCCCAAGTTTGATTTTGACTGTTGTACGTTTGAATATTTATATCCTGATTTTTATCAATCGTTCCTAATATCATCTCATCCCGTTCATGATTTGCCCGCAAGACGGTCCAAACAATATTTCCCCCCACATTGAGAGCATTTTTGTATTCCTGACTAAAACTCGTATTCCACACACGCGCTACCGGCGTTTGATTATTATTCTCAATATACACAACAAGACCTTCAGCAGAAGTACTATTAATAGCAGAGGCATATCCTACTTGACTGAAAAAAAGCACACTAGTTAAAACTAAAAGTATCTTTAATACACACACCCTTTTTCCCTGCTGTTCAAACATATGAATAAGAGAAGAAACAGATTATGTCTTTTTATAGCTTACGAATAGTTCTTTTGTGGATCTGAACTCCATAAATTTTATAAAGTTTTTAAAACACCCAAGAGCATGAAAAAAGTACTTACACTTTTGCTTTTGTCTCTTTTCCTACTCGCTTCTTGCAGTTCTAAAAGCACTCCTGTCACAGGCAATGCAGCCTGGAATGGAGAAACAAAAGAAATTACTGTGCGCGCCTTCAGATTCGGGTTTGAACCCGACACTATTGAAGTCAACAAAGGAGATAAAATTAAACTTACCGCCTATAGTTCTGATGGCCATCATAGTTTTACCCTTTATGATTTTGATGTTAATTTAGATTTAGAGGGTTCAGACAAAAAAACTGCAGAATTTATCGCAGACAAAGCAGGAACATTTACTTTTTTTTGCGCACTACCTTGTGGAAAGGGACATGGGCAGATGCGCGGAAACTTTGTCGTAAAAGAATAGTTAAAAAAAATCACCTTCCACCATAAGATATACACCTCATAGAAATAATGCAGTTACCTTATTTTATTAACAAGACGCGTTCTCCTCAACATACCTAATTTCCTCAAGGGTAAAAGAAGAATAATCCGCTTTTTGCAATCGTCGTACTGCATCTCGCACTTTTGCTTTTGTCTCTTCAAAGTTTTTATAATATTGAGGGAACTTTATTTTTATTTGCTCTGCATGTTGAATCCAGCTTTCTGATTCTAATTCTTTGATCGCTCCATTAGCCATAAGAATATCCTGATGAGTAAGATACAGCTTAATATGACTAAGCTCGTGAGGTAAACAGTTTGTTTTTTCTCCAGTTCTTACATATTCTTCAAGAAAAGCTAAACCATGCGCCGCATGCCCCTCTTCTCCGTGAGCTATAAGCCAATCTATCTCTCTAAATTGATCTTGCGCATTCACATCATCTTTTGTTAATCCTTTTAAAATAGTGTAGTCTCCCGACGTTAAGTTTCTGTCTAAAGCTGCGAGCTGAAGTCTAGAGATCTCATGAATTATTTCTTTATTTCCAATAATTGTACCTGAAACATATTGTGCCTGACATCCTGTGAGCAATAAAAGCGTGAATACTACGAGTAAAAATTTCATTTTAAAAAAAAAAAGAAAGAAGAGTTTATATCCTTTATGAAAGCTAGATCATTTTATTTTAGAAATGACAGCTTGTCAATCCTTTCTTCTCTAAGTATTGCTGATGATATTCCTCTGCTTTATAAAACGTAATAGCTTTTTCTATCTGCGTAACGATTGGGTTTTTCCATCTCTTAGATTTTTCTAGTTGGGCTTTAGATTCTTCTGCCAATTTCTTTTGTTCTTTAGTATAGTAAAAAATTGCTGATCTGTACTGTTCTCCTTCGTCAGGCCCTTGTCTATTTTTTGTTGTAGGATTATGATTATTCCAGAAGACCTCAAGCAACTGTTGATATTTTACTTTCTTTGGATCATATTCCAAGTAGACAACTTCAGCATGCCCTGTTTCTCCAGAACAAACATCCTCATAACCCGGATTCTTAACATTTCCTCCAGAATATCCAACCGCAGTTAGTGTAACACCTTTTATTTTTCTGAATATTTCCTCTACACCCCAGAAACAACCTGCGCCAAACATTGCTTTTTCCATTATAAAGGAAAGAATGAAACTTATTTAAATAACTTTTCTCCCCTTAATAAACAGCTTTATATTACTGAAGAAAAATAAATAATCATGACTCTCTTAAAAGAAATTCAAAATAAAATAGAACAAAAACTTCCCGGCGCGAACGTTAAAATTTCAGATCAAAGCACAAATCATCAAAATCATGATGCTGAAGGTTTGCATCTTGCCATTGAAGTAGTTTACAAAGGTTTTGAAGAAAAGACTTTAGTGGAGCAGCACCAACTAATTTATAAAATCCTACAACAAGAGATGAAAACAAAGATACATGCTTTACAATTAAAGACGAGGATAAAATAAATGGAAACAGAAGTAAAAAAAAGAATTGAACATTTGATTAAAGAAAGTAAAGTCTTTTTGTTTATGAAAGGAACTCCTAACAATCCTCAATGTGGGTTTTCTGCGCAGATCGTAAGTATTCTTAATGAAAATAAAGTTGTGTTCAAGTCTTTCAATGTGTTTGATGATGAAACGATCAGACAAGGAATTAAGGAATATTCGAACTGGCCGACGATTCCTCAACTCTACATCGATGGAAAATTTATTGGCGGATGCGATATTGTTACTGAATTAGCTGCTTCTGGTGAGCTAAATAAATTAAGCAAAAAATAAGAACATTCTTTAGAACTCTATTTTTTATTCTAGATATAATCGTTGCTGCTGTTTGGAGGCGAAAATTGGGAAGTCCGCCAGCCGTGCCAAGTGCCTAAGACATGTGCTCATGTTCTGCTAGTCAAAGTCTTTAGAGTAAGAGTTTTATTTAACACCACCCCTTGCTGCTGAATTGTATTCATTTAGAAGTTTTTGTTATTTTTGTTCCAGTTGTTTTTTTATTTCTTTAAGTAAAGGTTGGAAGCATGCATGTGCGATGGAGGTAGCGTCTTCTGCTTCTGCTTTGCTTGGTACATATCCGTAGTAGTTGATGTTGTGGCGGAGTTTTCGTAAGCTGTCTATCAATTGTATAGGACGTTCTGTTTTTACATGAAGCATTTCAAGTTCTTTTATTTGTTGTATGTGATCCTTTGAGACAATACCCTTCGAAATGAGTCTGGCGTCTCCGAGCATACGAAAACATTCGTAAATATTTCTTATACTATTGAATGCTGATTCTTCTGTGAGTGGTTGTTTTAAGGTGAATTGCATCTCTCGTTCTGCAGCGTTGATAATACTTAGAGCATTTTTATTGTCAGGATGTGTAATTCTTTGATTCATACTCTCACCTCGAGGAATCCGTCTAAAACAATTCCGTTAGCTATATTAACAAAGAGATTTTTTTCTATTTTGTTGCGCGAGAAAATGTGGAGGTTAACTGGAACGTTTTTTCTGTATCCTAAGCGCTGGATAACACCTAGAGGAACTATTTGTAGATCGTGATTGTCAATAACTTCGACAGCAATGTCTATATCACTTTCTGCTAGGTCTGTTCCCCAGCGGTAACTTCCAAATAAAATGATTGCTCTTGGTGAAGGAGTGTTTTTGTAGACTGCCTCGATTATTCCTGATTCGTAGACGTTCTGAAGATTATAAGGAATTTTTTTAGTGGAGAAAAAGCTGTGTTTTTGGTTTGAGGATAAGAGCCAAGCTTTTCCGATAATTTCTCTGTTAAGGAATTGTTCTTGGATTAATGATTCAACGACTTCTTTTGTAGCTGTTTTGGAAGAATTAATAGACACAGCTAAGTCAGTGAGTCCTATTTTAGTTGTTGGGAAAGCGTAGAACCATACCAAACACTTGTTAAAGGTTCTTTCTAATTTGGGGATAGTTACATTTTTTAAAGGAGTCTTTGCAGGTTTCATACTAATGAATATTTTTAGAACCTTATAAGCTTTACTATTCCCACATAGTTCTAAAAAAGCTCAATTAAACCTTATTAAAATCATAAGTCTAAAAACAAATTTCTGCCTACTATATTATTTTTAAGTAATTAAAATATTTCTAAATAAAATTAACCCTCTCTTGATTTTAATAAGTTCCTATTATAATCACGCTCTCTCTTATCTAACGAAACCCCTTATTTAAAGATATCCTACTATTGAGCTGTAAAGTTAAAGTCACCTAAATTGGTGCATTTTTCTTTCAGGTACAGACAAATTTAAATACTTCATGTTCCTGAATTAAATTATGAAAATAAGAGAGGTCTTAGATAAAAAAGTTG